>NZ_JCANSZ010000005.1:0-77712 GCF_059570535.1 Streptomyces sp. CNP082 | reverse complement strand
CCGCAGGCGAGACGGTGGCCGTCGAGTTCGATGCTGGTGGTGGGGTTGCCGCCGGTGAAGGCGTAGCGGTTGCCGGTTATGGGGTCGGTGCCGAGGTTCATGTCGGCCAGCGCCCCGTTGTAGGTGTCGCGGGTGAGGAAGCGGTTGAGGCCGGGGCTGTAGTTGCGGAAGCCCATGTCGTAGGTGCTGGTGGCGGTGTCCCAGCGTTTGGCGTTGAAGCGGTAGGGGTTGTAGGCGTCCTCGTCGGGATTCGCCGGGTCCGGCTTGTCGGTTCCGGTGAACTCGGCGTCGTTGTTGGAGCCGTAGGCGGTGTAGCCGTAGGTGGCGGTAGTGTTGCCGGTCTCGCCGGTGACGGTTTCGACGTCGGAGTGGCTGTTGTAGCCGTAGACGCCGAGCTGCTGGGTGCCGTCGGACTTGTGGGTGATCTGCGACAGGCGTTGTCCCCACGGCCCGTACTGGTAGGACTTGGTGATCTCGGATCCGACCCGCTCGTCGAGGACTTCCTTCGACAGGCCGAGGTAGGTGAAGTCCGTCGTACTCGGGCTTGTGGTGCCGGCGCCGGTGGTCTTGGCGGTGGTGCGGTCCAGCGGGTCGTAGGTGTACTTCGTCGTCGCCGTGGTGNCGTCNGGCTGGAGTTTGGTGTGTTCGGCGATGTGGTCGAANCCGTCGTAGGTGTTCTGCTCCAGGAGTTGGCCGTCGGCGGTGACCGTCTCCAGGCGCCCGAAGGGGTCGTAGGTGTAGGCCGAGGTGAGGCCACCGGAGCCGTCACCGGTGACGGTGGCCTGCTGCAGCCGGTTGCGGTTGTAGTCGAACCTGGTGGTCACCCCGTCGACGCTCTGCTCAACGACGTTGGCGTTCGCATCATGGACGTAGGTCTCGGTGCCGGCACCCAGACCGGTCTTGCCGAGTGTGGTGATGCGGTCCGCGGGGTCGTAGGTGTAGGTGCTGGTGGTGTCCGCCAGCACGCCGGTGTCGGCGTTGACGCGGCTGAAGACGTCTTCGGCTTTGTTGCCGTTGGGGTCCCAGTCGTAGGCGTGGGACGCCGTCAGGGTGCCGTCGTTGGTTTCCCGGCTGGTCTTCAGGGCGCCGTTGGCGTAGTAGTCGTGGTCGAGGAGGTTGCCGTTGGCTTTGGTCTCGACGTCGACCATGCCGCGCGGGGTGTAGGTGTAGCTGGTGGTCTTGCGGGTGGGGTCGGTCTCCGAGGTGGTGTCGGCGATCTTGACGGTGTCGATGAGGTTGCGGGTGTTGTAGGTGTAGCCGGCCCACTGGTCGGGGTGGGTGACGGTCTCGGGCTGTCCGTTGGCGTCGTAGGTGAACGCGGTGGACTTCTTCTCCTCACCAGCCAGGTTCTCGCTGACCTTCTGCAGCTGGTTCAGGCCGGTGTAGGCCATCGTGTACGCGTCGATCGTCGCGCCGGTGCTGGTGTCGTCGATGTCGGTGAGGTTGCCGTTGAGGTCGTAGCGGTAGCCGAAGACCTTCTCCTCGGTGTCGGCCGCCGCATCGTAGGAGCGCACGAGCTTGACGGCATCCGCGCTGACGGTGCCCCGGCCGGTCCCGGAGACGGTGATCGACTTGATGCCCTGCTTGTAGCGGTACGTGCCGAGCTTCACCCACTGGTTGGCGTTGTTGGCCTGGTCGATGTTCTTGGTCGCGGTGCCGCCGGCGTGGTCGATGCGGTAGGCGGCGGTGCCCGCATCCGACTTCTGCGGGTACGTGGCATAGGCGGTGTACTCGCCGTCGCGGGGGACGACCGTCTGCCAGGTGAACGACCCGTCTCCCGACGCCTGGCTGCGGTGGTTGAACCCGGTGTCCTTCGGATCGCCGGACAGCGCGATGGACTTCGACGCCTTCCAGGTCCCGGAGGCGGAGGTGTGCTGGGTGTCGGAGTTGTCGACCAGGACCACAGCCGATCCGTCAGGAACGCCTGCGTCCTTCTTGGTCTGCAGGGACCCGTCGGGGTAGTAGGCCCAGTCCATCGGGCGTTCCGAGGAGCCGCCCGCAGATGTCAATCGTCGGCTCGTCTGCTGGCCGAGGTCGTTGTAGTCGTAGGTGGTCTTGATGTCCCACGGGTCGGTGGCGGTCTTGATCCAGCCGGTGTCGAAGTACTCGTAGACGGTGTCATTGCGGACCGTCTGGTCGTGGGAGGGGGGTGCGGAGACCGTCTTGACCCGTCCGACCTCGTCGTAGAGCGTCTCGGTGTAGATGTCGGGGTTGTTGTAGCGGGCGTCGTTCGGGTCGTAGGGCTGGTACAGCCGTGTCGGCCGGTTCAGCTCGTCGTAGGTGGTGCGGTGGGTGAAGTCGTCCGCCGTCTGCGTGGTGGCGACGCCGCGGGGGGTTTCGACCTCGGTGCGGTTGCCGGCCTGGTCGTAGGTGAACTTCGTGGTGCGTACCGTGCCCGCGTCGGCGTCGTAGGGCACGCGCTGCTCCACCGGCAGGCCGCGTTCGTCGTACTCGGTCTCGGTGGTGTGGCCGGCCTGGTCGGTCGAGGCCACCACCAGGGAGTCTTTGTCGTAGGTGGCCTCGGTGGTCTCGCCTGCGGCGTCGGTGACCGTCTTCGGGCGGTGGTTGAGGTCGTAGGTGGTGTGGGTGGTGAAGTCGCCGGTGTCGGGGGTTTCGTTCTTCTTGGGGTCGATGACGTGGGTGGGGTTGCCGACGTCGTCGTAGCGGTAGGAGAGCTTGTCTCCGTCGGCGTTGACGACGTCGGTGAGCTGGTAGACCGCGTCGTAGGTGTTGGTGGTGGTGAAGTCGTCGGGGACCTCGGGGGTGGCGACGCCCTTCGGCTCGGTCGTGGTCAGCAGGTTGCCCACCGCGTCGTAGGTGTAGCGGGTCTCCCGGCCCGTGGTGTTGTTGTCCGGGGCCGTGGCCGCCGTGACCTGGTCAGCCTCGTCGTAGACCGCGGTGGAGACGGCGCCGTTGGGGGCAGTGGCCCGGGTGATGTTGTCGTTGGCGTCGTAGACCGGTGCGGGGGTGGTGATGAACACCCCCGTGTCCTGGTTCTTGGGGACGACGTTCTCGCCGGGGCGGCCGAAGGTGTCGTATTCCTGCGTCGTCGTCTTGCCCCTGGCGTCGGTGACTTCGAGGACCTGGCCGCGTTCGTCGTAGACGAATCCTGTGGACTGCTGTTTGGCGTCGGTGATCAGCCGGGGGTAGCCGGTGGGGGTGAAGTCGGCGTTGGTGGTGGTGTTGCCGCGTGGGTCGGTGGCGGTCTGGAGCTGGCCGTGGGCGTCGTAGGTGTAGGTGGTGGTGTAGTCGCCGTCCTCCGCGGTGGCGGTGCCCTTGGGGTCGGTGACCGTGAGCAGGTTGCCGTAACTGTCGTAGCCGAAGGTCCAGGCGCGGCCCTCGGGCGACGTCTTGCGCCACAGGTCCTTCACATACGCGTCCCCGACGCGCGGGGAGTACTCGTACACGCTGGCGTTGTCGGGAGTGGCGCCGTCGGTGCATGCGGCCGGGTCGGGGACGCCGCCTGCAGCGTTGTTCTGTTCGGCGTCGCGTTGCCACAGGGGGTAGCCGGTGGCGGGGTCGTAGCAGTAGGCGGTCTCGGCGCCGTTGTTTTCGCGGAGGTAGGTGACGTTGTTGTCCGCGTCCCACGACATCCGGGTGGTTTCGTTCTTGGCGTTGGTCAGCTCCACCGGGCGGCCGAAGTCATCGGTGGTGAAGTCGGTGGCGTGGTTCTCGGCGTCGGTGACCTTCGTGTCGGTGAACTTCGGGTTGTCCTCCGGGTTGTCCGCATCCCCCGCGGCATAGATGAAGCCGGTGCCGTTGCCGCGCCGGTCGGTGATCGTCTTGGTCCACCAGTGATACGCCGGGTCGTCCCCGTCGGAGGGGTCGTTGTAGTCCAAGGCGGTGGTGTTCTGGCGGGGATCCTGGACGGCGGTGAGTTTGACGTTCTTGTTGCCCTGGGTGGCGTCGTAGGTGAAGTCGAACTCCTTCGGCTGCCCGCTGCCGGCGCCGTCGACCATGCGGCCCAGCAGACCCTTGGTGGTGTAGAAGAAGGCGAGCTTGCGGCCGGAGATATCGGTGACCGACTTGACGTGGTCGTAGATCTTGGAGTTCGTCAGGTTCGAGTCAGTGACCTGCTCGCCCGCGTCGTTGATGAAGTCATACGACGCGTCGCCCTTGTGGTAGTACTCAACCTCAAGAGAGCGGCGGCCGGCGGGGTCGGTGATGTAATCCAGGAACTTCACCGGCTTGTTGTTCGACTTACGCTCGGTGTACGTGTACGTCTGCGTGTTCCCGTTTGAATCGACGACCGACGTCAGGTAACCATCACAGCCGAAGTAGAAGCGGGTGCCGTCCGGCCGGGTCGCCGACCAGGCATCCGGGATCGGATCCTTCGCCGGAGTACAGTCCAGATCCTGCTTGGGCTCAAGCTTGTAGTGCACGCCCGCGGGGGCCTTGAACGTGCCGTCCTCCTGCTTCTCGAAGACGTGGGTCGTTCCGTCGCCGTCCGGCCACCGCACTTCGGTCGGATTTGGGTTGGGGTGGAAGTCCAGCGGCGCCCCGAGGCGCAGTGGGCCGGCGGCCTGGGCGGTGAAGCCGTGGCCGGTGACGGTGTCGCTGGTGTCGAGGGAGTTGTAGGCGACGCGGAAGAAGGTGTTCAGGCCGCGGCCAGGGTTGGCGAACGCGTTGTACGACCACACGGCGTTGCCGGCGGCAGTGTTGTTCATCACCGCCGAGCCGGCGCCGGCGGGTGTGCCCGTGTAGGAGTAGAACTTCTCCAGACCGAGCTCATCAGAGGTGGGGTCCTCGACGGCCACGCGCTGGGTGAGGGCGGGGATGCCCTCCTGGTCCGACAGCCACCTGTCCACATCATCGCGGTAGACATCCCAGGTCAGTTGGTAGTCGGTGCGCTTGTTTCCCGAATCGGAGTTGATCGGCGTCTTGACCTGCGCCGTGACGGTTTTCTCTGTGCCAGGTGGAATGCTGTCCGGCAGGCCGGTGACGACCGGCTGCCCCAGGCCGGGCGGAGTGCTGCCGTCGGGCAGGGTCCACCGGTACGACAGCCCCCAGGTGCCCGGGTTGGCGTTGAGGGTGAAGTCGGTGGTGTTGGTGAACGTGACATCGACGTTGTACGTGCTGTTCGGCGTCATCCGCTGCGGCGTACTAGGCGCGTAATACGTCGACTCGGCAGTGGCATCGACATAGATCACCCGCAGCAACGGGCCCAACTGCTGATCCTGGCCCTCGGAGGACAGCCATAGCGAGCGTTCCTGTGGGCCGGTGGCGGATTCGTCGGCGAGTTTGACCATGGCGCCCTTGTTCGATGCCGGGGTGTCCACCCAGTCCTGGGTCATCGAGGTGGCGTCCCAGGTCTGGCGGCCGACTTCCTCCTCGAACTGCGGCACGGTGTCGGAGACCGTCGCACCGTAATCGCCACCCGGGGTGGCCCAGGTTCCGGTGGAGGTGTTGTTGTTCCACGTGGCGCCGGCCTCACCGAAACCCTTCGTCAACGGCCGCAACTCATACACCGCGCCGGTGGAGCCCTCGTCCCGGGTGGTCTGGGTGCCCCACATCTGCAGTTGCGACTCAAGCACGGTTGCGGTGGTGGGGATGGTGGTGGAGGTGTCGAAGTCCAACAACGCGCGGGTGGTGCCGTAGGTATCGGAGTTGTTGCCCACGGAAAGCCAGTTCTGGCCCACGCCCCAGGACTCGATGGTGTCCTGGCTGGTGTTCGGCTGCGCCGACGACAACGTCGTATCCGCCACCGCCCCACCGGCCGAGCCCTGGATGAGCTTCATCGTCCGGCCCGCCTTCGGAATCCCCACAATCCGCGTCGGCGAGCCCAACAGGTCACCATCGGCGGTTTTGACCGCGATCTGGTAGTAGTACGACTTCCCGATCTCCGGCCCCGGATCTGGCGACGGCGTCGCCGTGGTGTCGGTGAATTTGTCCGCCGCCTGCTCACCGATCGGCGCGATCAGCGTCGCCGCCGAGGGAGTGAACGCCTGCTGCGTCGAGCGGTGGATCTGGTACTCCGCGAAATCCGCCCCCGCATCCCCAGTGGTGTTCGTGTACGGCTTCCAGTGCAGCTCCGGACCGGTGCCGTGCACCACCGTCGGGGAGTCCAGCGCTGTGCCGATACGGCCGTAGGAGACCGTCAGCCTGGGGATGGTGGAGGTCTCCCCGCCGTAGGAGCCGTCACCGGCCTCATACCGCGGCCCACCACGCGCGTCGGCTCCTGTCGGGGTCTCGTCGTACGCCTTGAGCACGAAACCGTTGTTGGGCAGGGTGCCGTCCACCCACTCCTGCACCGAGTTCTTCACCGGGAAGTTGTGCCACTCGTTGTACTCCCCCGCGTCCTTCCACACCTCCGCCCGGTTGACCAACCGCACCGCATCCGCCAGGTTCTTACTCGACGCGTCCCCGGTATCCCCCAGCTTGATCGTGTTCCCGGTGCCCTTGGCGTAGCTCAGCTCGCCTGTGCCCAGGTCCACCCACCGGCCGGACGTCCCGCGCTGGTCCACAGTGAAAGTCGACGTCCCGTCCCGGTGCCTGATCTCGTACGGCGCCGCCGGCGCCGCATCCCCCACCCCCGGCACGTACACGTCCGTGAGGTAGCTGGCGGTCTCCGGCACCTGCGGCTGCCAGGCGTACGACTCACCCGTCGCCGAGTTCTGGTTGTAGCGGTAGTCCGACTCGATCCCGGCCCCCGCCACCCGCGTCCAGTCCCCCACCGCGGCCGTACCGGCGCTGCCGTCGTCCAACTGCACCTTCGTACCCGACAGATCCCCCACCAGATCCTTGGTGCTGTCCCAGGTGGCCGTCGACTCATCCCACGCACCAGTGGCCTCATACGCCTGGATCTTCACGCTCTTACCGCCGGTAGTGTGCGCTTGGTCGTAGTACAGGCTCAGCCGCGCGGCATCCACATCCACCCCCGCCGGAATCTCACCCAGCGGAAACTTGACCAGCGAACGCGCCACACCCGTCTCCGTCGTGCCCACCGACATGTTCCACGCCGGCGCGAAGTTCACCCCCGGCTCGTCGGAGAGCACCATCACGTCCTGCGACTGGGACGGCGACGGCGCAATCGTGATCGTCGGGTCGATCCGCACCGGATACTCACGCTTGTCCGCAGCCAGCCAGCCCGCATCCGGCGTCAGCGTCAGCAGCCACCGCTCCCCGTCCCGGCTCAGCTCCTGCCGGACCTTCGGACTCCACGCCCTGCCATACGGCGACGAAGCGTCCTTGGCCGCATCCGTCATGAACGGCGCCGGAATCACCAGCACCGCATCCCGATGCGTCTCATGGAAGAACGCCACCGAACCGTCCTTCCGCGCCTGAGGCGTCAGACCATCGGTCACGTCCATCGTGAAGGCGAACGACACCGGACCGTCGGGCCGCTCATCCAGGACGATGTCCTCCTTCACCTCCCCCGCACCCACCCGATACGACAGGTCCGCACCGTGCACCGCATCGCGATAGGTGACCGTGTCGCCCTCCGCGCGCGGCTTCAGCCCACCCGCCGCGCCCTTCAACCCGAACGTCACCGACTGACCCAGCTCCGCCTCCACCCTCAGCAGCCGGCCAGCCGAGTCACCGAAGAAACTCCGCGCCAGGTTCGTGGTGTTGGCGTAGGCGTAGCCCTCCGCGTCCGACGCCCTCACCGCGGTGTCGATCGGCTTCCACGAACCACCCCGCGTCTCATACGACGTCGGCGCCGCCGCCAACTCCGCCTCAACCCGCCCATCCGACATCCGCCAAAACCGCGCCTCCGGCGTCCGCTTCGACTTCAGCTCCTTCACCCGCTTCGCCTGCGGCTCGGCCTTCCCCGCAGGCAGCTTCTCCCGGCTCGCCGGCGTCAGACTGTCGCTCGACGGCGGCTCGTCATCATCCGGATCGTCATCTGTGAACCAGTCCTTGACGGTGTCGACCAGCCCACCCGCCCCGGGCGTCGAACCCGCCGCAAAAGCCGGCTGCGGCAGCAATGTCACCATCAACGCCGACGCCACCACAGACGAAACAACCCGCCCCAGCCGAGCCCTCATCCCGCATCCCTCCACACAATTCCCGCGCACAAACACACACGCGGAAAACGGCACGCCGAATAACCGGACGGGCACACACCCGGCCAGCACAGAACACGCATCACAAGGGGGGCACCGCAGATCCTCAACGGATCGCAGTGCACCTGTCAACCGAACGGCGATATACACCTGAACAAGGACAAACAACCCTCAATTAGCGACACACCGTAAGCCCACGGGCACACACAGGCCCACCGCCACTGCCCAGGTCACCCCGCCGCAACAGCCCGCCCGGCCCCCGCCACCCTGCCAGGCACCCAGACTCGGCCACCAACGGCGAATTCTCGCCAACTACAAGGTGCGCCGCCGCCCTGCCCCGCGAACGAGCCCGCAAACCCCCAAGTCCACGAGGAATTCATCACCGGCAAAGGACTCACCTCGACCTCTCCCCACCGCTGACATTCGGCGCCCCCGCCCGTTACGCTCTCCCCCCATTCCACACGCCGGAGGACATCACCCATGCACACCGCGACACCCGCGGAAAACGAAACAGACAACCCACACCCCCCGGCATTCTCCCCGCGGAAACAGCGGACCATCGCCGCCGCGGTCGCCGCCTTAGCAGCAGCCGGACTCCTCCTCTACGGCATAGCCCGCGACGACGACCCCGCACCCCACAAGCGTCAGGCGCCCACCGCCTCCGTCACCTACACAGTCCAGGGCACCGGCAACGCCCACATCACCTACGTCGGGAACAGCCAGAAAGGCACCGGCACCGTGGTGCCCAGCGCCAAGCTGCCCTGGACGGCCTCCGTCGAGGTGCCCCTGGGCAAGACGGCAACCCTCACCGTCGTCCTCCCCGCCGACGGCACCCGCGCCACCTGCACCGTCGCCGTCGCCGGCCAGCACCGCCAACGCGCCACCGCCACCGGCCCCCACGGCCGCGCCACCTGCACCGCCGAACTCCCCAGGACCAACCCCGGGGCGAACCGGGCCCGGCCGGGCAGAGAGCAGCCCGGCGACGCGATGCCCCGGCCGCGGGTGCGTCAGCGGCGGACCTCGTCGTAGACGCCCAGCAGGGTGTCCACCACGCCGTCGATGGCGAAGCGGTCGTTGATCAGGCCCCACGCGGCCTGCGACGCCTCCTCGTTGGCCGCCGGGTCCAGGAGTTCCAGCACGGCCTGGCCGACCAGCGGGCCGTTGTCGGTGTCGGCGCGGCTGTCGAGGACGCGGCCCGCGCCGGCCTCCGCGACGTCGGGGCCGAGGCCGCAGGTGCGGGTGATCACGACGGGGACGCCGACCGACATGGCCTCCAGTACGGAGACGGGGAACGGCTCGACGACGGACGGCAGGACGTAGACGTCGGCGGTGCGGTGCTGGGCCAGCACCTCGTCGGGGGTGAGGGAGCCGACGTACGAGACCGAGTCGGCCACCCGCAGTTCAGCCGCCAGCCGCATCATCGGCTCGGCCAGCGCGCCGGTGTCGGGACCGGCGAGGACGAAGCGCGCGTCCGGGTACTTCGCCAGCACCACGGGGATCGCCCGGATGAAGTCCTCCGGCCGCTTGCGCTCCTGCACCCGCGCCACGTACACGACCGTGGGCGGCCCCTCGGCCCGCGCGGGCCTGCGCTCCTGCGGCAGTACGCCGTTGACGAGCCGGCGCGGGCGGTTCAGAGGCGTGTCCGGGATGACGGCCTGGATCTCGCCGTGCTCGAACTCCGTGAGGTACAGCGTCGCGTCCGCCCTGCGCAGCGCGCGGCGCAGTCCGAGTACGTCGACGGCGCGGGCCACCGGCTTCTCGGTGGGGTCGATCATGCCGTGGGTCTGGAGCACGACCGGCACCCCGGCCTGCTGCGCGATGAGCGCGAACGGCAGCGTGATGAGGTCCCGCATGAGGTGCACGTGGACGACGTCCGCGGAGCGGACGAGGCGGCGGGCGCGGGCCAGCAGCGCCGGCGAGGTGATGCCGCTCACCTCGAACCGCGGCAGGACGTGCTTGGCCTGGTGCATCCACGTCGGCACGCCGTCGATGTCGCGGGGCAGGGGTCCGTCGAAGCCGTCGCCGAGGGTGGCGATGCGCGAGTCGACGCCCCGGGCCCGCAGCCCCTTGGACAGGTTGAGCGCGACGCGCGTGGGCCCGCCGAAGTCGTTCGTGGGCGTGTGCAGCGTGACGACGTGCAGAACTCTCAAGACGGTCCCCTCCCCGGCACCCCCCGGTACCGTACGTACGTTCCCGGAGCCTACCCGGCGCACAACCCTGCGCCTATTTAGACTGTCTTCGGTTGCGGAGCGGCTACACGGGGCGATACGGGCGGGGGCAATTCAGGCGATGGCAGACCAGGCGGGCGGGCCGCGGTCCGGCGACGGCGGGGGGCACGTGCCGTTCGACGAGACCGTCCAGATCCGGATGGCGCCGCTCGCCGCGAAGGCCGCGCGCCGTTCCCGTGCCGCCACACGCACGGACACCGGCACGGACACCGCCAGCGGCTCCGCCGCCCGGACCCGGCGCCCGTTCGCGCCGTTCGTCATCCCCAAGAGCCCCGCCCCCCGCGCGGTGCTCTCCCGCGCGCTCGCCGTCCCGCTGGTCGTCGCCCTCGTCTTCGTCCTGCCGCTGGCGGTCGCCGGCCGCTCCCAGCCCGACGTGCGCGACGCGGTGTTCTGGCTCCAGCTCGCCACTACCTGTTACGCGGGCGCACGGCTGTCCGCGATGATCCTCACCACCCGGCGGCGGCTGATCCAGGGCACCGTCTGGCTCTTCTGCTACGTCGCGATGGGCGTCGCGCCGCTCGCGCAGATCGTGCTGGAGCAGACGCCCACGCCCGTGGTCGGCACCCGCGGCGACTTCACCATGGCGGTGGCGCTGGTGCTCGCCGGCTTCGTCGCCTTCGACGTCGGCGCGCTGCTGGCGCGGCACGCCTCGGCGGCGCGGGTGAGCCGGCCGCGCCCCGCGGCGTCGGTCAACAAGCGCCGCCTGTACCTGCTGGTGATCCTCGCGTACGCCGGCAGCGGCCTGCTCATCGCCTCCTTCGGCGGCCCGGCGCCGTTCTTCGGCAGCCGCCAGGCCATCAGCGACGAGCTGACCGGCGGCGGCACGTCCGACTCGCAGGTCGGCTCGGCGTTCCTGCGCGGCTTCGGCACGGTGCCCGCGCTGCTGGCGCTGCTGATGATGACGCGCTGGCTGGTGGTGTCCCGGCGGGCCAGGCGGCAGCCGGCCGTGGTGCTGCCGTGGGCGGGGCTCGTCCTGATCAACGCGATCGTCAACAACCCGATCTCCAACCCGCGCTACTGGTTCCTCACGGTCGCCTTCGCGCTGCTGTTCACCGCCTTCCCGCGCAGCCCCGTGGTGTACCGGGCGGCGCTCGCGGGGGGCGTGGCCGCGGCGGTGCTGCTGTTCCCGTTCGCGGACAAGTTCCGCTACGACGAGGGCGGACAGAAGCAGACGCAGTCGGGCTCGGTGCTGGAGCCGCTGGTGATGAAGGACTACGACCAGACGGTGATGTTCGCGAACACCATCTCGTACGCGGACTCCGGCACGGGCCACACGTACGGCAAGCAACTGGCGTCGTCGGCGTTCTTCTTCGTGCCCCGGTCGGTGTGGGAGGGCAAGCAGCTCGACTCCGGCGTCAAGGTGGGCACGTGGATGGGGATGACGAACGTCAATCTGTCCTCGCCGCTGTGGACGGAGCTGTGGCTGGACTTCGGGCCACTGGGCATGGCGGGCGGGCTGATGCTGGTGGGGTACGCGGCGGCGCGTACGGACCGGCGGTTCGCCGAGTCGGGGCACATGTCGCGGGATCCGGGGAACGTGATGGCGACGGTGGTCCCGCTGGTCGCGGGGTACTCGTTCATCCTGCTGCGGGGGCCGCTGCTGCAGGCCACGGGGCGGATCGGGATCGCGGTGCTGTGTCTGGCGCTGGTGACGACGTTCCGGCCGGAGGAGCACAAGCGGCTGCGCTGACCGCCTGCCGGCTGGGGGCGGGGCGGCCGGATCCGGAGCCGGCCGAGTGCGTTCCGTGCGCGGCGTGCGGGGCGGCGTGCGGGCGGTGCCCGTGCCGGTGCCCGTGCCGGTGCCGGTGCCGGTGCCGCGTTCCGGTCGGGTGCGGCGCGGGCCGTAGGCTCGGGGCGTGAATGCCGAGGACGATCTCCGCGCCGGGCTCGACCGGCTGCTCGACGGCGTGCCCGCGCGGCGCACCGCCGCGGCCGTGGAGCGGCTTGTCGCCGGGTACCGGGGCGGCGGCCCCGCCCCCGCCCTGCGCGACCGGGACGACGTGGCGGCGTACGCCGCGTACCGCATGCCCGCCACGTTCCAGGCCGTACGGGCCGCGCTGCGGGCGCTGGCCGGTGCCGCGCCCGGCTGGGAGCCGGACAGCCACCTCGACGCGGGCGGCGGGACCGGCGCCGCGGTCTGGGCGGCGGCGGCCGTCTGGCCGGACGGGGCGCGCCCGACCGTCGTCCTCGACCAGGCGGAACCGGCGCTGGCGCTCGGCCGCGAGCTGGCCGCCGGCGCCGCGGACCCGGCGGTGCGCGCCGCGGAGTGGCGCCGCCACCCGCTGGGCGCCGCCCCGGCGGCCCCCGCCCTGGGGGCCCCTGCCCCGGCGGCTCCTGCCCCGGCGGCCCCCGCCCCGGGGGCCCCTGCCCCGGCAGACCGTGCCCCGGCGGCTCCCGCCCCGGAAGACCGTGCCCCGGCGGCCCCCGGCCACGCCGCCCCGCAGCCGGCCGCCCCGGCAGCCCTCCGCCCCGACGGTCCGCGGCCGGCCGGCTCAGTCCCCGCCCCGGCCGGCGCCGGGTGGCCGGCCGTCGGGCTCGTCACCCTGTCGTACGTCCTGGGCGAGCTGCCCGAGCACGTACGGCACGAGGCCGTCGCCCGCGCCGCCGAGGCGGCCGACGGGGCCGTGGTGGTCGTGGAGCCCGGCACCCCCGACGGATACCGGCGGGTGCTGGCGGCCCGGCGGCAGCTCGTCGACACCGGGTTCGAGGTGCTGGCGCCGTGTCCGCACAGCGCGGCGTGTCCCATGGAGGGCACCGCCGACTGGTGCCACTTCGCCGCCCGCGTGCAGCGCTCCGCGCTGCACCGCCGTATCAAGGGCGGCGAACTGGGCCACGAAGACGAGAAGTTCGCGTACGTGGCCGCGGCCCGGATCCCCGCCGGGGCGCCGGCCCCGGCGCGCGTCGTCCGGCATCCGCAGCTCCGCAAGGGGCAGGTGCTGCTGCAGTTGTGCACGGCCGCCGAAGGGCTGGCCCGTACGACGGTGTCCAAGCGGCAGGGCGCCCGCTACCGCGCAGCCCGGGACCTGCGGTGGGGCGACGTGTGGCCGCCGCCCGGGGACGACGGCCACGACGGGTCGTAGAAGGGTCATGGAAGGGTCGTAGCCGGACCGCAGCGGCTCAGTCGCGCAGCTCCAGCGTGCAGCACTTCACGCTGCCGCCGCCCTTGAGCAGCTCCGTCAGGTCCATCGGGACCGGTTCGAAGCCCCGCGCCCGCAGCGGCGCCACCAGCCCGGCCGCCGCCTGCGGCAGCAGCACGTGGCGGCCGTCGCTGACGGCGTTGAGGCCCAGCGCGAGCGCGTCCTCCTCCGCCGCCAGGACGGCGTCGGGGAAGAGCCGGGCGAGCACGTCGCGGCTGCCCGGGGAGAACGCCGCGGGGTAGTACATGACGTCGGCGTCGGTGGAGTCGTCCAGGACGCACAGCGCGGTGTCGAGGTGGTAGAAGCGCGGGTCGACCAGGTCGAGGCCGATGACCGGGCGGCCCAGGTACTCCTGCGCCTCGGCGTGCGACTCGGGGCTGCTGCGGAAGCCGCGGCCCGCGAGGATCCAGGAGCGGGTGACGGCGAAGTCGCCCTCGCCCTCGTTGACGTGCTCCGGCAGGTGGTAGTCGGCGAAGCCGTGCGCGCGGAACCAGCGGCGCTGGGCGGTGGCCTCGCCGCTGCGCTGCGGGTACGCGAAGCGTGCGCCCAGCACGCGGCCGTCGACGACGAGCGCGCCGTTGGCGGCGAAGACCATGTCCGGCAGGGCGGGGTCGGGGTCCAGCAGCTCGACACGGTGGCCGAGGGCCCGCTGGCGGGCGACCAGGTCCTCCCACTGCGCGAGCGCGAGCTGGAGGTCGACGGGTTTGGCGGGGTCCATCCACGGGTTGATGGAGTACGTGACGGCGAAGTGTGCCGGTGGGCACATCAGGTACCGGCGCGCCGAGGCTGTGCGCAACAACGAGGGCTCCTCACTGCTGACGTCCAAGCGCCGGCCCCGCGGATCACGCGCGCCGGCGCACGTAACCGAATGGTGCCCGGTGAACGGCCGTGTGCGCAGCAGTGCGGCACAGGTGGCCGGGGTCGCGCCGCGGGGCGCGGGAGCGCGTCAGGGGTGTGCGGTTCGCCAAAGGCTCATTCAGCGCGATACGCACGGGTGAGCGGTGGTCACGTTTTCATCGCGTACGGCGCCGGGCGGGCACCGGCCCCGTAGCGCCTGGTGGGCCGCATCCGCGCAGGTCCGGGCGGGCGGGCCGGGCCGCGGCCGGCGGCCGGAGCCGCGCCGGGCGCCTCGGTACCGGAGGGCGGCGCGCGGACCGGATGGCATACCGTGGCACAGTATCGGCCTACGGGCACCCGCTCCGGCGACAGCATGAGGAACGGGCCCCAGGGACGGGCCGAGGTGAGGGGACGCATGGCACGGGCACGCAGGCTTCCGCAGTGGCTTCCCGGCACCCGCCGCGGCCGGACGCGCGGCAGTGCCGCCGCGGCGGAGCGCCTGCAGGCGGCTGCCGCCGAGCGCAGGGAGCTGCTGCTCGCCGCCGCCGACGCGGGCCTGCCGCTGGCGCCCGCCGCGTACCCGGAGGGCTACGGCTGTTCCTGCGAGCGCATCGGCTGTCCCTCCCCCGGCCGCCATCCCGTCTCTTTCGCCTGGCAGACGCAGGCCAGCGCGGACGCGCAGCGCGTCGAGCGGTGGCTCGCCGCCCAGCCGGAGGCCAACTTCATCACCGCCACGGGCCGCAGCCACGACGTGCTCGACGTGCCGCTGGAGGCGGGCAGGCGGGCGCTGGCGCAGTTGGAGGCGGAGGGTGTCGCGGCCGGTCCGGTGGCGGTCAGCCCGGAGGCGCCGGGGCCGGGGCGGATGCTGTTCTTCACCTCCACTCGCGGCACGCCGGAGGACGAGGACGAGTGGTGGCCGTGCGAGCTGGACTGCCGTCCCGAGACGATGGACGAGCACCCGGGGCTGCGCTGGCACTGCCGCGGCAGCTACGTGCTGGTGCCGCCGGCGCGGCTGCCGGGCGACGAGAGCGTGACGTGGCTGCGGGGGCCGGAGCATCCGCTGCCGGATCCGCTGACGCTGCTGGAGGCGCTGACGGATGCCTGCGCGGCGTACGCGGGCGCGGAGCGGGAGCACGAGGCGGCCTGGCCGCGCTGAGCTGCGGGCCGCGTTGGATTGAGGGCTACGCGCCGGGCCGTCGGCCCGTACGCGTACGTGAAGCTCCGTCCCTCAGCTCCCCGCGGCGCCCACCACCCCTTCCAGGCGGTTGTAGAAGACGATCCCGTCGCCCTTGTCGGCGCGCGGCGGCACCACCACCGCCTGCTGCGAGACCCGCTCCATCGTCAGCGACTTCTCCGGCGTGCCCTTCATCAGCGGCTCGGCCGCCGGCGGCACCTCGACCTCGCGGCCCTCGGCCACCGTCTGCTTGACGAAGTGCCGGCTGCTGAAGAGCACCAGCGCCCCGCCGTCGGCCAGCCGCAGCGCGACCGGCGGGTACTCGGGGGTGGCCTCGTCGACGTACTGCGTGACGTACTCGGGCGTGCGCCGGTACTGCTCGCGCGCGCCGACCCGCTCGGAGGTGTGCTGGCCGGGCGCGAAGTCGTCGCCCGCGCCGTCCTTGAGGTACGCCGCGTACGTCTTGCCCAACTGCCCCGGCGCGACGGTCAGCCCCGCGGACGCGCCGAGCGGCACGCGGCGGACGTGGCCGTCGTCGTCCTCGGCGAACTCGCCGATGGCGGCCAGCTCGGTGTCGTCGAGCAGCGACAGGTGGGTCGCGTGCCAGGGCGCCTCCGGGCCCTCCTTGTTGAAGACCAGGAGCCAGCGCAGCTCGTTGCGGTTGGTGCGGGTGTCGGCGACGAACCACCGCGGCCAGCCGCGCTGCTGGGGGATCAGGTAGCGGGAGTCGCTGAACTCCAGCGGCTCGTAGTCGGGGTTGCCCTCGGGGTAGTCGGCCTTGCGCACCTTCAGGCCGCCCTGGTCGATCTCGCGGAGCCCGCCGGCCTCGATACGGGAGTTGACGTCCAGGTCGTAGTCCTCGTTGGCCTTGTTGTTCAGCTTCCCGAAGCGGTCGAGGACGCGGTCCGCCTCGCCCTTCGACACGGCCGGCTGGAGCACCTCCTCGCCGTGGACCGTGACGCACCCCGTGAGCGTCAGCAGCGCCGCCAGCAACGGCACCGCGGCGACGGTCGCCCGGAAGCGGCGTATCCGCATGATCTTTTTCTCCGACTCCTGCGCGGGGCCTGGGAACGGCGTCACCTTACCCGGGTCTGCGGCGGGGCACCGGATCGGGACCGGATCCGCCCCGGCGGCCGGCGGCGCGGGCAGTGATTCGGCTCTCATTCGGCTCCGGAGGCCCGAAACCCTTCCCCGGGACGGGTGTGACCGATCATCATGCTGCGCATGACATTCGGGGCAGCACTGAGCGAGTTGCGCAAAGCTCAGAAAACGGCGAAGGGCGTCTCGCTCTACTCGCGCTACGTCAACCGGCCGCTGGGGCGGATCTTCGCGGCGGGCGCGTACGTCCTCGGGCTGCGGCCGAACCATGTGACGCTGCTCAGCGCGGCGTTCTCCGGCGGCGGGATCGCCGCCGTCGCGCTGGTGCGCCCCGGCTGGGGACTGGCCGTCGCGGTGTACGCGCTGCTCGTGACCGGCTTCGCCCTCGACTCTGCCGACGGGCAACTGGCGCGGCTGCGCCGGGAGTCGAGCGCGGCCGGCGAGTGGCTGGACCACGTCGTCGACTGCGCGAAGGTCACCACGGTGCACGCCGCCGTCCTCGTCTCGTTCTACCGGTTCTTCGACCTGTCCTCGGACGCCTGGCTGCTGCTGCCGCTCGGCTTCCAGCTCGCCGCCGTGCTGATCTTCTGCGGCGGGCTGCTGGCCGACAAGCTCAAGCCGAAGCCCGCCCCCGGCGAGAACCCCGCGCCCGCCCCGCCGCCTTCCAGGCTGCGGGCGGTGGCGCTGCTGCCCGTGGACTACGGCGTTTTCTGCGTGGTGTTCCTGCTGCTGGGCAGCGAGACCGCGTTTCTCGCCGGCTATACGGCGCTGGCCGTGGCGGCGGCGCTGTTCCTGATCGCCTTTATGGCGAAATGGTTCCGGGAGCTGTCTGCGGCGAGCTGACCGGGGCCTCGCCGCGCGGGCCGTGGGGGCTGCGGGGGCGGGCGAGGGTGTCGAGCGCGCGGCGCAGTTGCGTGCTCGACGTGTGCACGGTGTACGGGAAATACACCACTTCCACGCCCACCGTCTTGAAGTCGGCCTCCAGCTTGTCCCCTTTGGGCGTGCCCCGCCAGTCGTCGCCCTTGAAGATCACGTCGAACCTGACCTGCTGCCAGGTCTCCAGCTTGTCGGGAACGGTCTCGACGAAGGCGGCGTCCACGTGCCGGATGCTGCGTACGATCTCCAGCCGCTCGACCAGCGGCACGACGGGGGCGCGGCCCTTCGCCAGCCGGGCCATCTCATCGGAGACCACGCCTGCGACGAGATAGTCGCAGCGACTCCGGGCGTGCCGGAGGATGTTCAGGTGTCCGACGTGAAAGAGGTCGTAGACCCCCGGTGCATAGCCGACCGTGTGCGCCACGGCACCCCCCAGGTATTCCCCCTGATATGTGCGCAACCCCCTGCGCGCCAGGAGTGTCAACCATAACGGGCAGGTGCGGATAAGGTGCAAGCCGGGCTTCGGGAGGGCAAACGAGGGATGGCAAGGTGACGCGGGTACTGCTGGTTTCGACCAATTATGCGCCCGAACAGGCGGGAATCGGCCCATACGCGACACAGATCGCGGAGCACTGGGCCGGGACCGGTCGCGCCGAGGTGCATGTGCTGGCCGGCATGCCGCACTACCCGGACTGGCGCGTCGCCGACGACTACCGCGGGGTGTGGCGCAAGGAGGAGGAGCGGGCCGGCGTCCGCCTGCACCGCCGCCGGCACTCCGTACCCGCCCGGCAGACCGCCGTACGGCGCGCGCTGTACGAGGCGTCGATCCTCGCCCACGGCGTCGTCGCGCCGCCCCGCATGGCCGCCCCGGACGCGGTCGTCGCGCAGGTGCCGAGCCTGGCGGGGGGCGCGCTCGGGGCCCGCCTCGCCCGCCGCCACGGGGTGCCGTACATACCCGTCGTACAGGACCTGATGGGCGCCGCTGCCGCGCAGAGCGGCATCCGCGGCGGGGGCCGGGCCGCCGCGGCGGCCCGCGCGGTGGAGTCCCGGGTGCTGCGGCGGGCGTCGCTGGTCGGCGTGATCCACGAGACGTTCGTCCCGCGTGTGGCCGCGATGGGCGTGGACGAGAAGCGGATACGCATCGTCCCCAACTGGTCCCACGTGGCCGAACCGACCCGGCCGCGCGCCGAGATGCGCGCCCTGCTGGGGTGGCGCGACGGGCAGACGGTGCTGCTGCACTCCGGCAACATGGGCCTCAAGCAGGGCCTGGAGGTGCTCGTCGGGGCGGCCAGGGCCGACCCCTCGCTGCGGGTCGTGCTGATGGGCGAAGGCAACCAGCGCGAGCACCTGGCCGCGCTGGGCGCGGGGCTGCCGAACCTGGACTTCCTGCCGCCCGCGGACGACGCGGAGTTCACCGACGTGCTGGCCGCGGCGGACGTGCTGGCCGTCACCCAGCGCTCGTCGGTGCTGGACATGAGCGTGCCGTCGAAGCTCACCTCGTACTTCGCCGCCGGGCGGCCGGTGGTCGCCTCGGTCGCCGACGGCGGGGGCACGGCGGAGGAGATGCGGCGCGCGGGCGCGGGCACCGTGGTGCCGCCGGAGGACCCGGCGGCGCTGCTGGCGGCGGTGCGTACGCTGGCCGGGGACCCGGCGGCTGCCGACGCGCTGGGGGCCAAGGGGCCGGTGTACGTGCGGGAGCACCTGAGCAGCGAGGCGGGTCTGGGCCGGATCACCGCGCTGCTGGACGAGGCCCTGGACGAGGCCCCGGACGGGGATACGGACAGGGATCCGGACGGGGCCGGGGGGCCGGTTGTCCACAAGCCGCCGGTTTTCCACAGGCCGAAGGCGGTCGGCGAGCGGGCCGGGGGGCCTGTCCCGCATACTGACGAGACCGGTTGAGGGGGGCCGAGACCATGTCACAGCACGTTCCTGGCGACAGCCACGCCGTACCGCCGCAGGACGAGCCTGACCTGCTGCGCGACCAGTTCCGGCAACTGCTGCGCTACCGCGGGATGATCGTCCTGGGCGTCGTCCTCGGGCTGCTCGGCGGCGGGTGGATCGCCCTCGCCTCCGGCGACGAGTACATCGCGTCCAGCGAGGTCACGCTCCGCCAGGTCAGCCTGGACCCCTTCGCCTCCGGCAGCGACGCCACGGCCATCAAGGAGAACATCGGCACCGAGCGGCAGACCGCCGCGAGCAACGCGGTCGCCAGGATCGTCGCCGAAGACGTCGGCCACCCCGAGGACGGCGAGAAGCTGCAGCACGGCCTCCAGGTCACCAACCCGCCGAACACGCTGGTGCTCCGCTTCGACTACAGCGCGGACGACCCCGACACCGCCGCCGAGCGCTCCAATGCCTTCGCCGCCGCCTACCTCGCGTACCGCGAGGACAAGAGCAAGCGGACGATCGACAACATGGTCGAGGCGTACGACGACCAGATCAAACCGCTGGTCGCCGAGCGGGACTCGCTCGACGACGAGATCGAGTCGCTCGGCGAGGGCCGCGCGCTGGAGTCGGCGCTGTCCGCCCGCTCCTCGCTCAGCCAGAGCATCGGCGAGATCACCGCCGACCGCGCCAAGCTCCAGGCCCTCGACACCACCCCCGGGCACGTCGTGCGGGACGCCACGCCGCCCGCCGAGCCGGCGGGGCCGGGGTTCCTGATGCTGCTCGGCCTCGGCGGCGCGTTCGGCGTGGGCCTCGGCCTGGTCGTCGCGTGGGTGCGCCTGGTCTTCGACCCCACGGCGCGCTCGGAGAGCGACGTCGTGCGGGCGCTGCACGCCCCGGTGCTGGGCACCCTGCCGCGCACCCGCCGGCCCGGCGGGCTGCTGGCCACCGGCAGGGTCGCAGAGGAGTACCGCTCGATGGCCTTCCGGCTGGCGTACGACCAGCGCTTCGCCGACCGGCGGCGGCTGCTGGTGGTGGCGCCGCGCGGCAGCATAGACATCCCCGCCGCGGTCTCGGTCAACCTGGCCGCGTCGTTCGTGGAGATGGGGCACGAAGTGCTGCTCGTCGAAGCGGACCTGCGCACGCCGAGCCTGTCGGCCCGGCTCAGCGCCGCGGAGGGGGTGCGGCCCGGCTGGGCCCGTACGCCGTCGCGCGGTGACGGCGGCTGGCCGACGGGCCTGCAGGTGCCGATCGACGCGGGCGAGTCCGGCGCGTTCGACCTCATCCCCGGCACCCGGGTGCGCAACGCCGCGCGGGCCCTGACGTCCGCGCCCGCCACGCAGTTGATCGCGGAGGCGGACGCGCCGGGGTCGCTCGTGGTGGTGCTGGCGCCGGCCGTGCTGTCGTACGCGGACGCGCTGGCGCTCGCCGACCGGGTCGACGGCGTGCTCGTCGTCTGCGACCCGCGGCAGGTGCACCGCGAGGACCTGGCGCGGATCCGCGAGCTGATATCGGGTGCGGGCGGCACGGTCCTCGGGGCGGTGCTGCACTCGCACGGCAGCGGCGAGCCCGATGCCGGCGGGCGGTCGGGCAGAGGCGCCGGCCGGGGCGACGGCCGCGCCGCCGAGGCGGGTGCGGGTACGGCGGTGCCGGCGCCGCCGGCCGAGGCCGCGGGGGCGGACTACCCGGCCGGCGGCCGGGCCGTGCGCTCCTCGCGGCGGTAGATGCGCGCCCGCTGGGCGATCGCCTCCTCCGTCGCCGACCAGGGCGTGGCGGCGCTGACGAACATCGCGGTGCTGGTGGTCGCGGCGCGGGAGTCGTCGGCGGAGGGGTTCGCGGTCTTCTCGATCGTCTACATGACGTTCACCGTCGTGCTGGGTGTGCAGAGCAGCTTCGTGGGCCAGGCGCTGGTGCTGGAGCGCGACGGCAAGAACGGCAGAGGAAGTAGGGGGGGTAAGGGGGACAAGGGGGGCACGGGGAGCGCGGCCGGCGCGGGCATGGGGTCCGACGGGGCCGACGCCACCGCGCCCGACGGGCCGTACATCCCGTCCTGGGCGGAGCCCGACCCCGACGCGCCGCCCCCGCCGGCCACCGGCGTCGCGTCCGCCTGCCGGTCGGCGGTGACATTCTCGGCGCTGTCGTCCACCGCGGTCGGCGGGACGGCGGCCCTGCTGCTGGCCCCGGTGCCGGGCGAGCTGGCGCACGGGCTGGCCATGCTCGGCGTGGTGCTGCCCGTCGTGCTCCTGCACGACGTGCTGCGCTACTGCTTCGCCGCGCTCCGGCTGCCGCACCACGCGCTCCTGGCCGACCTGTTGCGGCTCGCGGTCGCCGTGCCGGCGCTCGTGCTGCAGCCGGACGGCTCGTCCCCCGCGCGGCTCATCGCCGTGTGGGGTGCCTCAGCGCTGCCCGCGCTGCTGCTCTGCCTGGCGCTGGCCGCGGCCCGGGTCCGCGGGGCCCGGGGCGACTGGCGGCGCTATCTGCGCCGGGGGCACCTCGGCCGCCGCTTCGTGGTGGAGTTCGCGGTGGGCAACGGCGCGACGCAGTTGTCGGTCATCGGCCTCGGCCTCGTCGCCAGCCAGCTCGCGGTCGGCGCGCTGCGCGGCGCCACCACCGTGTACGGGCCGATGAACGTCCTCTACAACTCCGCGACGTCCTTCGGCCCGCCGGTGATGAACCGCATCCCGAACCTGCGCAGCAAGCTCCGCTCCGCCGCCGCCCTCGCCGCCCTGCTCGCCGGCACCGCCGCCGCCTGGACGACCGTGCTCGTCCTCCTCCCCGACTTCGCCGGCCGCGAACTCCTCGGCGACACCTGGGCGTCGACGTCCGCGCTGCTGCCCGCGACCGGCAGCCAGTACGCGGGCATCGCCCTGGGCACCAGCGCGCTGCTCACGCTGCGCGTGCTGCGCCCGGAGAGCACCCTGGCGATCCAGGTCGTCTTCTCCCTGCTCTCGGTCGGCTGCATGCTCACCGGCTACGCCGCCGGCGGCGTGCTCGGCGCCGCCTGGGGCCTGTGCGCCGGCTCCGCGCTGAAGGCCGCGGCCCTGTGGCTCAGGGTCGCGGCCGTCAGCCGCTCGGTCGCCGCCGACGGCGCCACCGGCTCGGGCGGCGCCAGCGGCTCGGGAGGCCCCGGCGGCTCACCTGCCGCCGGCGCCGCGCCCGCCGCCGGCGCCGCACCCGCCGGCGGGCCCGTCACACCCGGTTCAGTCCCGGCTGCCCGGCCGCGATCGCATAGGAAGCCACGGTCGCGACGGGGGCGCCCTCGGTGGTGATGTAGGGCACCACGCGGAAGTCCGCGCGGCACTGCTCGCGGTCCAGCGCGACGGTCACGTAGCCGCGGCGGCCGTCGTAGAACCGCAGGTGCGGGTTGGCCTGCGTGAGCCGGTCGTAGTTCGCGGGCCGCTCGGCGCCGTTGCCGCCGCTGCTGATGGAGGAGGCGACGATCTCGCTGGCGACGGCGGGCGCGGCGGGGTCGGCGTAGTCGCGCTTGACGTCCATCGCGTAGTGCACGTGGACATCGCCCGTGAGGACGACGAGGTTCTCCACCCCCGCCGCCTCCGCCGCGTCCAGGAACCGGGTCCGGGCGGCGGTGTAGCCGTCCCAGGCGTCCATGCTGACGTTGTATGTCTCGATCGGCTCGCTGCGCCGCTCGGCCATCACGACCTGCTGCGGCACGACGTTCCACCGCGCCCGCGAGTCGCGCCAGCCGTCCGCGAGCCACTGCTCCTGCTGCGCGCCGAGCATCGTGCGCGCCGGGTCGTCCGCGTCCGGCCCCGGCGGCGCCCACACGCCGCCGTACGCCTGGTCGCTGCGGTACTGCCGGCCGTCGAGGACGTCGAACTGCGCCAGCGTGCCGTAGTGCAGCCGCCGGTAGAGCATCAGGTCGGCGCCGCTCGGGCGTTGGGGCTTGCGGAGCGGCTGGTTCTCCCAGTACGCCCGGTAGGCGGCGGCCCGCCGCACGAGGAACTCCTCGGGCGGCAGGTTGTCCTGGGAGACGGCGCCCGCGTAGTTGTTCTCGACCTCGTGGTCGTCCCAGGTGAGGATCCAGGGGTGGGCGGCCTGGGCGGCGCGCAGGTCGGCGTCGCTGCGGTAGAGGGCGTAGCGCAGCCGGTAGTCCTCCAGCGTGACGGTCTCGTGGTTGAAGACGTCGGGGAGCGTGCCGGCGGGGTACGCGCGGCTGCCGCCGGTGGAGGAGACGGCGCCCTCGTAGATCCAGTCGCCGAGGTGGAAGACGGCGTCGAGGTCCTCGTCGGCGAGGTGCTTGAAGGCGGTGTAGTAGCCGCCCGGGTAGTTCTGGCAGGCGATCACGCCGAAGCGCATTGCGGAGTTGTGCGCGTTGTGCGGCGGCGCGGTTCTCGTACGGCCGACGGTGCTCGTCCAGCGGCCGAGCCGGAAGCGGTAGTAGTACGGACGGCCGGGCGCGAGCCCGTCGGCCTCGACGTGCACGGTGTGGTGGAACTCGGGGTGGGCGAGCTCCTGCCCGCTCCGGGCGACCCGGCGGAAGCCCTCGTCGTGGGCGACCTCCCAGTCGACCAGGTACGGGGCCTGCGGCATGCCGCCGTCGGGCTCGAACGCCGCGGGCGCGAGCCGGGTCCACAGCACCACTCCGTCGGGGGCCGGGTCGCCGGAGGCGACGCCGAGCGTGAAGGGCTCCTGATGGATCGTCCCCGGGTCCGCCGGCTCGTCCGCGTGCGCCCGGGGCAGGTTCACGGAGAAGGCCAGTGCGGCGGCGGCACCGGTGGCGGTCAGGAAGCGGCGGCGGCTCACGTGCGCGGCGGCTGCGCGCAGGGCGTCCTGCGGGTTGGGAGGCGTCATGCGCGGTATTGGAGTTGCTGGGGGCAACTGCTGTCCATACCGTGTGCGGCGGTCAGGTGACAGAGCGTCGACGTCTAGGGTGGATTCCACGCGAACTGACGTTCACGTGACCGCCCCATAGACTGCGCCGCATGGCCGAAGTGCTCGCGAAAGACGGAAGCTGGGACTTCGACGGCGAGATCATCCGGATCGTCCCCGGCCGCGACCGGGGGGTGCACAGGCTGCGGCAGTTGCTCGGCGAGGTCGCCGTGCCGCTGCCGGCGGTGGCGGGGATCGCATACGAACCGGGGCGCAAGGGCGGGCTGTTGCGGCTGCGGCTGCGCGACGGTGCGTGCCCGCTGCTCCGGGCCGCGGGCGGCCGGCTGCCGGAGGCGGCGAACCCGTACCTGCTGCGGCCGGAGCGCGACCGCGGCGGGGTGGCGGAGTACTTCGCCGAGGAGGTGCGCAGGGCGCTGCTGCTGGAGGAGGTGCCGGACGGCCCGGTCGACCGCTATCTGCTGCCGGGCCCGGCGGTGCCGCTGACCGCTCCCGGGCTGGACGGCACGGCGACGTTCGACGGCGAGCAGCTCCGGCTGGAGTGGAACTGGCTGGTCGAGGACGCGAAGAAGCGGGTGGGGAACCGGATGTTCCCGCTCGCCGGGCTGGCGGGCGTGGAGTGGGCGGGCGGCACGGGCCTGGAGGCGGGCGGCCTGCGGTTCCGTCCGCACGGGACGGACGTCTTCCTCGCCCCGGACAAGGACCCGCACACGCTGGCGCTGTGGGGGACGAAGAAGGAGAAGGGGGCGGCGGTGCTGCTGGCGGCGGCCGTGACCGTACGGCTGCCGCACCCGCACGCGCGGGCGGCGCTGCCGGCAGCCGGGGCGGAGCCCGCGGACGCGGTGCCGGTGGAGTTCCGCAAGGAGGGGGACGCGGCGGGCTCGGCAGCGGCGGGCTCGGCAACAGCAGCCCCGGAGGCGGCGGTTCCGGGCGACGACCACGACGCGGTGCTGCGCCGGCTGCGCGAGCTGGGCGAGTTGCACGCCGCCGGGGTGCTGACCGACGAAGAGTTCACGGTCGCAAAGCGGGCAATCCTGCAGCGCATGGGCGGTAACGGCTGACAACCCGGGGCTCCTGGCCCGCAGTTGGCGAAAACTTGGGCCGGAATTAGCCGTTCAATACTCTTCACTCCAGCCCCACTGGCCCCAATAATCGGGCCCCATGACTATCTACGACTCGATCGGCGGGGCCCCGGCGGTCTCGACCGCCGTGGACAACTTCTACGACCGAGTGCTCGACGACCCGGAGCTGAAGCTGTTCTTCGACGGCATCGACGTCCAGCGTCTCAAGCGCCACCAGCGCGCTTTCATCACCGCCGCCCTCGGCGGCCCCGGCGGCTACAACGGCCGCGGCATGCGGAAGGCACACGAGGGACTCGGCATCACGGCGGCCCACTTCGAGCGGGTCATCGACCACCTGGCGGCCACCCTCGTCGGCCTCGGCGTACCGGACGACACCGTGAGGACCATCGGCGGCGCCCTGGAGCCGCTGCGCGCGGACATCGTCCAGGAGGCGTAGCGCAGGTCCGGAACTTACCCTGCCCGCATGACCGACCTCGGCGGGCTGCCGCACGTCGCGCCCATGCTGGCGGTCTCCGGCAGCCTGCCGACGGCCGCCGCGGACCCCTCCTGGGCGTACGAGCTGAAGTGGGACGGCATCCGCGCCGTCGCCTACGCCCCGGGCGACGGCTCGCTGACGCTGCTGACGCGCAACGACAACGACGTCACCGCCCGCTACCCCGAGCTGGCCCCGCTCGGCGAGGCCCTCGCCGCCGCCGGGCACGCCTGCGTGCTCGACGGCGAGATCGTCGCGCTGGGCGCCGACGGCCGCCCCTCCTTCGGCGCGCTGCAGCGCCGCATGAACCTGACCCGCGGCGCCGTCATCGCCCGCCTCGCCGCCGAGGTGCCGGTCGACTACATGGCGTTCGACGTGCTGCACCTCGACGGCGAGCCCACCCTGCGCCGCCCGTACCGCGAACGCCGTGCGCTGCTCGCCGGGCTGGACGTCAACGGACCGCGCTGGCGCACTCCCCCGCACTGGGAGGGCCACGGCGCCGAGGCGTGGGAGATGACCAGGCAGTACGGGCTGGAGGGGCTGCTCGCGAAGCGGCTGGCGTCGCCGTATCTGCCGGGCCGGCGCAGCGATCTCTGGCTGAAGATCAAGAACGTCCGTACCCAGGAGGTCGTCGTCGGGGGCTGGACCGAGGGCGCGGGCAGCAGGTCGGACGTGATCGGCGGGCTGCTGATGGGCGTGTGGACGAAGGACGGCGACCTGGCCTACGCCGGCACGGTGGGCAGCGGCTTCTCCCGGCACGCGCTGGAGGTGCTGCACGAGCGCCTGGCGGGCCTGGCGCGGGACACGAGCCCCTTCGCGGGCCCGGTCGCGGACCGGCACGTGCGGGCGGGGGGCGCGGTGCACTGGGTGGAGCCGGAGCTGGTGGGCGAGGTGGCGTACGGGGAGTGGACGGCGTCGGGCGTGCTGCGGCACCCGGTGTGGCGGGGGCTGCGCCCGGACAAGGGCCCGGAGGAGGCACGGGCGCCGGGGGCGTAGCGCGGCTCGTACGCGAAGGCCGTAAACCGAGGCCGTACGCGAAAGCCGGCGTGCCCGGCGCCCCGAGCACGCCGGGCACGCGGCCGGGGCGCGTGCCGCGCCGCTCGCGCGGGTCGGTCCTGTCCTCCACTGTCCCACGAATGGACTAATCAGGCATGTCCGGCAGGTTGTAGTGTGCGGTCAGGAGCGGCTCCAGCAGGTCACCGTGCGCGTCGATGCGCTCCCGTACGTCGCCGGGAAGGAAGGCCAGCTCCTCGGGGTCGGCGCACGACTCCACCTCGTCCCAGGCCAGCGGGGTGGAGACGGTCGGCTGGGACTTCGCACGCAGTACGTACGGCGCGACGGTGGTCTTCGCCCGCGAGTTCTGGCTCCAGTCGACGAAGACCTTCCGCGGGCGCAGCTTCCGGGCCATCCGGTGCAGGATCAGGTCCGGGTGCTCCTGCTCCAGCCGCCGGGCCAGGGCCTTGGCGTACGCGCTGGTGGCCTCGGCGGAGGCGGGCGCCAGGGGCACGTACAGGTGCAGGCCCTTGGAGCCGGAGGTCTTCGGCCAGGCGTCGAGCCCGTCCGCGCGCAGCGCCTCGCGCACCAGCAGCGCGGCGCGGCAGCACTCGACGACGGTGGCGGGCGGGCCGGGGTCGAGGTCGAAGACGATCCGGTCGGCGGGACGCTCGCCGGCCCTGACCCGCCGCCCCTGCTTCCCGCCGGGGTCCAGCGCCTTCCACTGCGGTACGTGCAGCTCCAGCGCGGCGAGGTTCGCCGCCCAGAGCAGCGTCGGCAGATCCTGCACGAGCACGTGGTGCACGGTGCTCCGGCTCAGCTCGACGTCCACGGTGCTCACCCATTCAGGCGTGCCCGCGGGGGCGTTCTTGGCGAAGAACCGCTCCCCGTCCACGCCGTCCGGGAAGCGCAGGAAGGAGGCGGGCCGGTCGCGTACGTGCGGCAGGAGGACGTCGGCGACTTGGGCGTAGTAGTGCAGCGCCTCTCCCTTGGTGAACCCGTGCCCGGGCCACAGCACCTTGTCGAGGTTGCTGAGCTTCAGGCGGCGTCCTTCGACCTCGGTGACCGGCATATGCTGAACCTCCGGGAGAGAGGACATATGGATGAAATCTATATGGAAGGGTGCGATCTCCTTCGGGTTGGTCAGCATCCCGGTCCAGCTCTACTCCGCCACCGAGGAGCGCGGCGTGTCCTTCCGCCAGGTGCACGCCGAGGACGGCGGCCGGATCCGCTACCGGCGGGTCTGCGAGCTGGAGGACCGCGAGGTGCAGTACGCGGAGATCACCAGGGCGTACGAGACGGAGGACGGCCACCTCGTCGTGCTCACCCCGGAAGACCTCGCCCAGTTGCCCCTGCCCAGCAAGAAGATCATCGACGTGGTGGGCTTCGAGGAGGCCGGCTACTTCGATCCCATCCAGTTCTCCCGCGCGTACTACGTCAAACCGGTCGACGCCGCGGCGGCCAAGCCGTACGTCCTGCTCCGCGAGGCGCTGAAGCGCTCGGGGCGGGTGGCGGTGGTCAAGGTGGCGCTCCGCAACCGCGAGGCGCCCGCGCTGGTGCGGGTGCTGGCGGATGAGGACGTACTGGTCCTGCACACGATGCTCTGGCCCGACGAGGTGCGCTCGGCGCAGGCGGTGGCACCGGACGAGAAGGTGACGGTGCGCCGGCAGGAACTGGACATGGTCGACTCGCTGATGGACGCGCTGGGCGGATACGACCCGGAGGAGTTCACGGACGAGTACCGCGAGGCGGTCGAAGCGCTCGTCGCGAGCAAGGAGGGCATCGCGCCGCTGCCGAAGGAGGCGGCGGCCGGTGCGGAGCGGGGGCAGGTGATCGACCTGATGTCGGCGCTGGAGGCGAGCGTCCAGGCGGCGAAGGACAAGCGCGGCGAGACGAGGCCGCGGAAGAAGGCGGCGGCGAAGAAAACGGCGGCGGCGAAGAAGAAAACGACCAAGCAGACGACGAAGAAAACGGCGGCAAAGAAAACGGCGGCAAAGAAAACGACGAAGAAGAAGCCGGGCAAGGCGGCCTGAGAGGCCGTACGCGGACAGGCGGGGGCCCGCACCGTGGCGGACCCCCGCATGGGAGGCAGGGTGGGAACACGGTCGGTCAGAACCAGCGACCACGCCCCTTGCCCTCCCCGATGTCCTCGGCGGCGCCGGGGGTGTCGGCGCTCTCGGGTGCGGCGGCGTGGCCGGGAGCGGCGCCGGTCTCCTCGCGCTGCTCGCTGCGGACGCCCCCGCGCAGGTCGTAGCCTTCCTGCACCTCACGGACGCTCATCGACGAGCTCGACGCAGCCGGCACGTTCTCCACGATCTCCTCGGTCTTGAGGACGGTCTCGAACGTCTGGGTGTCCTCGATGCGCCGGGTGCCGATGTCGGCGACGGCGTAGGGCTCGGACACCTTGTGGACGACGACCTCGGAGTTCTCGCCGTAGAGCGGCACCTTCACGCTGCGCTCCACGAACTCGTGGTGATCGCCGGCGACCAGATTGCCGCCCTTGCCGTCGATGTCGCTGCGCCGCACGACACACTCGTCGTGACCGCGGGTGACCTCGAACCGCTGCGGGGTCTCCCGCACCCGGATCGTGACCTCGGCCTCGCCCAGCGGCTGCCGCTGGTCGACGGGGTCGACCTGCAGCCGCTCGCGATACGCGACGACGCGCTGGTCCTCCGCCGCGCCGCCCCGCTGCGCGCTCTCGGCCTGCTGACCGCGCCGGCCCATCTGTTCGCCCTGGCCGGCGCCGCCCGCCGCAGCGGCGGCGCCGGTCTCGCGCCCTACCCCCGCGGCTCTCGCGGCCTTGCCACTGCCGCCACTGGCTGTGTTCCTGTGGGTCTGCACTGTTCCTCCCGCTGGATGGTGCGTGCAGGGATAGAAGCGGTCCGCCGACTCATTCGACGAAACCGGCATATCACCATGTAACGCCTCCGCCGTTCAGGTGTCGACCGGAGGGAGTAATCAGCGGGCCGCACGCCGCTCAGCGGGGCGCCCGACCGCCCTGGTCATCGCCCTGGTCACCCTGGGACGACCGGCTCGCCCGCTTGCGCAACCGGGCCCGCCCGACCTCGCGAAGCTGCGGATCGGCGTCGATGGCCTGATCGCGCTCGTCGTCGTACGCATCCCGCGAAGACGCGGGCGGCGAGCCCTCACGCTCCTCACGCCCACGCTCGGCGTCGGCACGACGCCCGTGACCGCCGCGCCCCGTGCCGCCATCGCGGCCGGAGCCGCCGGTCGGACGCTTGTCGGTGTGCACGGATGCCTCCGGACGTAGGGGGCCGGCAGTTCCATGAAAACTCGCACCGATGGGCGTGTCGACCGGAAGGCCGATCGCCAGCGGGCGGGGGCGGGCGCGCGCGACGAGGCAAAACTCAGCCCGCGTGGGTGAATTGCCCCAATCTGGGAAGCCGGTAGCGGCGACTTCGTACCGGTCGCACGCATTCCGGGCGGCGCGGGTGGGTGCGCCTGGAGCGGCGAAGTCGGCGCCGGAGGGCTGCCCCCGGCACCCACCCGCGGTGCGTCCCCGGGCCCTCTCGGGCGGCCCGGGGTGCGCCCCGGGTCCCCCTCAGGCGCCGGTGCCGGCGAGCCCGCCGTGGGCGGGAGGCGGGGGCGGTGGGTGGTCGGTGGTCACCCTCGGAGGCGGCGTACCGCGCGGCGGGCTACCTCCCGTACCAGGTCCTTCGCCGGGACGTTCCGCACCGGCCTGTCCCCCAGCGCCGCCCGCGCCTCCGGCACCGAGGGGGACGGCGCCTTCGGCGGTGCCGTCTGCTCCGCCAGCGCGGCCGACGCCAGTATCCCCCCCAGGACCGCCTCCGTCGCCGCCTCCGTCGGGATCTCCCGCGGCGGCTCCGGCTCCGCCGGGCTGCTCGGCCGCCGCGCCAGCGTGTCCAGGTCGCCCACGACCCGTACGCCCGACGCCGCGATGCCCGCGACGACCCGTTCGGCGACCTCCGCCACCGCCTCCTCCGCCCACGGCGGGGTCGTGATGCGCGGCTCGCCGGGCGCCGGTGCGTACGACTGCAGGCGCGGCACCACGCCCTCGCGGATCACCTTGCCCTGCCGCCACGTGCTCCAGTTGCGGTCCCTGAGCTTGCGGTTGAGCTGGAGCAGCAGCTCCGCCTCGCTCTGCGTCAGCGACGAGTTGCCCCCGCGCTCCTGCGGTTCGAGCACCCTCTCCGGCAGGTCGAGCAACTGCTCGAAGACGCGGAACTGCCACAGCGGCCTCGCCTCGTCCACCACCACCGCCGTCACGTTCTCCTCGCCCGCAGCCGCCGCCCACCGCCTGATCAGCTCGTCGTGCCGCTGCAGATGCCAGAAGTCGGGGGTCGGCTCGTCGTACGGGGGCTTGCGCAGCATGCCGTCGAGCCAGGTCTCGTACGACTCGCAGAGGCCGTGCTTGACGTACTGCTGCCAGTGCGACGGCATGATCTTCCGCAGCGGGCGCAGCGTCACGACCACGTGTACGGGGGAGCCGCCCGCCAGTTCCCGCACCGCCGTCCGCGCCGCGTCCGCGCCGGCGGTCGCGAAGAACTCGCTGCTCGCGAAGAACCGCATGTCACCCGCCTCGGCCGCCGCGGCGCAGAACGCCTCCCACGGCTCGCGCTCCGCCGGCGTCGGGTTCTTCCTGGCGATCGCGACCGCCGGGTCCTTCGCCTGGCGGCCCGGCCCGGCGTAGACGACGCCGTGCTCCCGCAGAGCGGCGCGTGCCCGGTGGCAGGCGGCCTGGAGGGCGGTGGTGCCCGTCTTGTGGGGGCCGATGTGGAGCAGCCGCGTGCCCGGTGGCGTGGCCGCGGTGCGTCGCTCTTCCCGCATGGAAGGGCCTTTCGTGATCCGGAGGAGGATCCTCGATTCTGCAACCGCGCAGCCACCGGCCGGTGAGGTGCAGCCGAACAACGGGCAAACAAACCGCCCCCGGTCTGCCCGCGCAACTTTCGGTCCCGGGGATCGTTGCCCCGGTCGTGAACCTTACGAAGCCACGCCTTCGCCTCGCCGCCCTCGCCCTCGCCGCGGCGCTCGCCGGTGCCGCCGCGGCCACCGCCACCGCCGCCCTCGCCGACGGCGACCCCAGCCCGCCGGCTCCGCTGTCGCAGGCCGCGGACCTCGACCCGTACGTGCAGACGCACCTGCTGTTCGGCACGGTACGCCCCGAGGGCGGCCGGGACGTCACGGACCGGCAGTTCCGCGGGTTCGTGGACGAGGTGGTCACGCCGCGCTTCCCGTCGGGGCTGACGGTGGACGAGGTGAAGGGCCAGTACCGCGACCGGCACGGCACCGTCGAACGGGAGCGCTCGTACGAGGTGTACCTGCTCTACCCGCTGGCCGAGGCGAAGGAGCAGGACGTCCGGATCGAGGAGATCCGCGAGGCGTACACCGCCCAGTTCGGGCAGGAGTCGGTGGCCCGGGTCGACGAGCCCGCCCGCGCCGGCTTCTGAGGCGGGGCCTCCTCTGCAGCGGGCCTCCTCTGCAGCGGGGCCTCAGCCCGACTCCCTGACGACCAGCCGCGGCGTCGTCACCACCGGGTCCCGGTGCTCCGGTCCGCCGCCCAGGCTGCGCAGCAGCAGCCGGGCCATCACCGCGCCCATCCCCTCGACGTCCTGGTGCACCGTCGTCAGCGGCGGCTCCGTCCAGGTCGCCGGCTCCAGGTCGTCGTAGCCGACGACCGCGACGTCGGCGGGGACGCGGCGGCCGTGGGCGCGCAGGGTGCGCAGCGCGCCGGTGGCCATGAGGTCGGAGGCGGCGAAGACGGCATCGAGACCTGGGGCCCTGGCCAGCAGCTCGGCCATCGCGCGTTCGCCGCCCGCCGGGGTGAAGTCGCCCTCGGCGACGAGCTCCGGGTGGCCCGGGACACCGTACGAATCCTCCGCCAGCGCCGCCCGGTACCCCGCCAGCCGGTCCACCGCCGACGTCTGGTCCAGCGGCCCCGCGATGTGCCCGATGCGCCGCCTCCCCCGCGCCAGCAGGTGCCGTACCGCCAGTTCCGCCCCCGCCCGGTTGTCGGTGTCCACGTACAGCAGGCCCGGCTCCCCCGCCGCCCCCGGCCAGCCCGGCCGGCCGCCGTAGACCACCGGCAGCCCCGCCGCCTCGGCCAGGCCCGGCAGCGGGTCGTCGCGGTGCAGCGAGAACATCAGCGCGCCGTCCACGTGCCCGCCGGCCAGGAACCGGCCGATGCGCGGGTAGTCCTCCCGGTCCGCGACGTACAGCAGCACCAACTGCGTGTCCGCCGCGGCCAGCGCCCCGCTGATCCCCCGCAGTTGCCGGGCGAAGAACGGGTCGGAGAAGACCCGGCTCTCGGGCTCCGCGATGACGACGGCGACCGCGCCCGTGCGCCGGGTGACGAGGGTGCGCGCGGCCTGGTTCGGTACGTAGCCGAGTTCGGCCACGGCGCGGTGCACCCGCTCGCGCAGCGGCGCGCGCACCCCCGCGCCGCCGTTGACCACGCGCGAGACCGTGGCCCGCGACACTCCGGCGCGGGCGGCGACGGCCTCCAGCGTGGGGCGGTTCCCGGACACCTCAACTCCTCTTCACTCGGTGGGCCTTGACAGTAGCCCGCCCACTCGGCAGTGTGCCTCAACACAACCTGAGAGCGCTCTCAAACATGCGCGTCCCCAGGGGAGAACCTCCTCATCCCCCACACCCCCGAGGAGCTGCCAGAGATGCACGCAATACGACGACGGTGGCGCAGGACCCTGCTCTGCGCGGTCGCCACGCTGGCCGCGGCCAGCGCCCTGACCCTGCCCTCCGCGATGGCCGGCGAGGACGACGCCGCGGGGCCGGCGCCCCTCGCCGAGGTCTTCCGCGACGACTTCGACGGCGCCGCCGGCTCCGGTCCTGACGCCGCGAACTGGATCGTCGACACCGGGACCTCCTACCCCGGCGGCCCGGCCAACTGGGGCACCGGTGAGATCCAGACGTACACCGACAGCCCCGACAACCTCCAGAAGGACGGCAACGGCAACCTCACCATCACCCCCCGCCGCGACGCCTCCGGCGGCTGGACGTCCGCCCGGATCGAGACCCAGCGCACCGACTTCGCCGCCCCCGCCGGCGGCGTGATGCGGGTCGAGGCCCGTATCCAGATGCCGAACGTCACCGGCGACGAAGCCCTCGGCTACTGGCCCGCGTTCTGGACCCTCGGCGACGCCTACCGCGGCAACTACTGGAACTGGCCGGGCATCGGCGAGTTCGACATCATGGAGAACGTCAACGGCGTCAACAGCGTCTGGGGCGTCCTGCACTGCGGCACCGCGCCCGGCGGCCCGTGCAACGAGAACAACGGCATCGGCGCCTCCCGCGCCTGCCCGGACAGCAGTTGCCAGTCCGGCTTCCACGAGTACGCCCTGGAGCTGGACCGCAGCGGCCCCGTCGAGGAGCTGCGCTGGTACGTGGACGGCCAGCAGTACCACTCCGTCAACGCCGACCAGGTCGGCGCCGAGACCTGGGCGAACCTCGCCCACCACGGCCACTTCCTCCTCCTCAACGTCGCCATGGGCGGCGCCTTCCCCGACGGTGTCGCCGGCCACGCCACCCCCACCGACGCCACCCGGCCCGGCGTGCCGATGCTCGTCGACTACGTGTCCGTCGAGACCACCGGAGGTACGGCCAAGTGATCTCGCGACGCAGGCTGCTGGGTGGTCTGGCCGTCGCGTCCGCCGCCGCGGGGACACCCCTGGTGTTCTCCGCGGCGCGGGCGGGCGGCGCCGCCGCGGCCCTCGACGTGACCGTCGTCAACAAGACCGGCGCGTACGAGAACTCCTCGATCAGCATCTACGTCGTCGGCAACGAGGGCGGCCGGCAGGTCCGCCTCACGCCGGACGGGACGCTCGCGCCCATCTCGCTGGACGACAACGGCTCCGACGGCTACACCGACTACGCCCTCCCCTTCGCCGGCAGTGGCGACACGGCCCTGACGCTGCCGAACATGTCCGGCCGGCTGTACGTCGCCCTCGGCGGCAAGCTCAAGATGAAGGCGGTCACCGACGGCGCCGGCAACGCCGCGCTCGCGTACCCCGCCGGCTGGGTATCGACCGACCCCAACTACCCCGTGGTGCACGACTGCATGGAGTTCACGCTCAACGACTCCGGCATGTTCTGCAACACCACCATGGTCGACATGTTCAGCGTCCCGATGTCCATCCGTCTGACGGGCGCCGCCGACCAGACGACCGGGACGCTCAAGGACGGGGCGCGCCAGCAGGTGTTCGACACCCTGGCCGGCACCGCGGGCTTCGACCGGCTGGTGCACCCGGACGGGCTGCGTGTCGTCGCGCCCGGACACGGCCTGGACGCCGGGCTGTTCGACGGCGGGTATCTCGACGGGTACGTGGACGAGGTCTGGTCGGCGTACGGGGGCAAGGACCTGAAGGTCACCACGAACGCCGGGACCTTCACCGGCCGCGTCGCCGGCGACCGGCTGTCCTTCACCGGCCCCGCCGACGTGGCCTTCGACCGGCCGCCCACCCGTGACGTGCTGTTCTGCGACGGCACGCTCGCCGCGCCGAACGACGGCACCACGGGACCGGTCGCCGCCATCCTGGGGGCCGCGCTCAACCGCACCACCCTGCGCGACCACGCCGACCAGCCGGTCACCGACGCCTCCGCCTTCTATGACACCGACATTTCACACCACTACGCACGGGTGATGCACGAGGTGTCGGAGGACGGGCGGGCGTACGGGTTCGCCTTCGACGACGTCTCCGGCTTCGCGTCGTACATCGAGGACCGGGCGCCGCAGCAGCTCACGCTGACGCTGACGCCCTTCTGACACCCACGGGAGCCGGCGGGGGAGGCAGCGGGAGCCCGCCGGCTTCCGCGAGGCCGCGGGAGCCGCGGCGGCCGGGGGCTGTCCGGTGGTCAGGGCCGGGCAGCCCCCGGACGGCAGTTCCCACCTGCCGCGCTGCTCCCTTACGCGCTGCTCCCTTACGCGCTGCTCATCGACAGCTTGGCGGCGAAGCCGAGGAACGCCGTGCCCGCCGCGGCCGACATCCCGGCCGTCAGCCGCCGCTTGCGGCGGAAGAGCGCCGCGAGGTGGGTGCCGCTGAAGATCAGCGCGGTCAGGTACGTGATGCTGAACAACTGCGCCCAGGCCGCCAGCACGAGGAACGTCAGCTCCGGGTGCGCGTACGCCGGGTCGATGAACTGCACGAAGAAGGAGACGAAGAACAGGATCGCCTTCGGGTTGAGCAGGCTGACGACGAACGCGCGGCGGTACGGGCGCTCCAGCTCGGCCCGCGCCGGCTCCGCCCGCGCCGGCTCCCCCTCGGCCCGGGCGGCGGCCCGCGCCCCCCGCTCGCGCCACATCCGCCACGCCCCGCGCAGCATCCCCACCGCCAGCCAGGTCAGATACCCGGCGCCGGCGAACTTGACGACGGCGAACGCCGTCGGGCTGGCCTGCAGCAGCGAGGCCACGCCGCCCGCGGAGAGCACCATGAGCACCATGTCGCCGCACATCACGCCGCCGGCCGCGCGGTAGCCGGCGCGGGCGCCGCGGCGGGCGGCGACGGAGACGACGTAGAGCGAGTTGGGCCCCGGGAGCAGGATGATCAGGGCCAGCCCGGCGAGGTACGTCGACAGATCGGTGACTCCAAGCATGCGGGCCAGGCTGCCACGGGTCCGCGTGTCCGTACGAATCAATAACCCGCGGTCCCGCATGCCGGACAGCAGCGGCCCGCCGGCCACGGTCGCGGCCCCGCTGACCGGGCCGGTTAGGCTCGTAGGAGGTCGACAGTCCCGGCGGAGGGGTCCCGAAGTATGAACGGCACGGTCACGGCGGTCTGCAGCAGCGGCGAGTACACCTTCCACAAGCCGGCCCGCGCGTCGATCACCCTGCTCGCCGGGCTCGGCGTGGAGGGCGACGCGCACGCCGGTGTCACGGTCAAGCACCGCTCCCGGGTCGCCCGCGACCCCTCCCAGCCGAACCTGCGCCAGGTGCACCTCATCCACGAGGAGCTGTTCGACGAGGTCGCCGGGGCGGGCTTCCGCGTACGCCCCGGCCAGCTCGGCGAGAACGTCACCACCCGCGGCATCGACCTGCTCGGCCTGCCGACCGGCACGCTGCTGCACCTCGGTGCCGAAGCGGTCATCGAGATAACCGGGCTGCGCAACCCCTGCCACCAGATCGACGACTTCCAGCACGGGCTGCTCAAGCAGGTCGTGGGCCGGGACGAGGCGGGGAACGTGGTGCGCAAGGCGGGCGTGATGAGCGTGGTGCTGACGGGCGGTGTGGTACGTCCCGGGGACCCGGTCGCCGTCGTGCTGCCCGAGGCGCCGCACCGCCCGCTGCAGAAGGTCTGAGCGCGCTCAGCCGGCACCCGTCCCCGTGACCGGGGACGCGCCGATCACCTCGCCGCGCGCGTCCAGCGCCTCCGCCTTCACGTACGCCGCGTCCGCCGCCTCCGGCGGCAGGTCGACGTCCGTGTCGAGGCCGTCCCACGGCTCGCGGGCGACGGGCCGCAGGCCGTCCCGGGTGTCACCGGCCAGCACCCGCCAGCCGGCGACCTCGGTGGCGCCGTTCCACACCGCGTGCGCGTCGCCGGACGCGCCGTCGATCCGTACCTCCGGCGAGGTCTCCGGCGCGCCCTCCCACTCCTGGCGGTACGCGCGGTACGAGGCGTACTCCTCCGGGAAGACGGCGTCGAACAGCAGCCGCCCGTCCGCGTCGAACTCCGAGACGCGGCCCGCCGACCCCCAGCCGACCAGGGTGTTGCCGCCCGGCAGCGCCTGGCTGCCGCCGGTGACGGCCGTGGACACCCGGTCGGGGTGCACGAGCTGGCGCACCAGCTCGGCGGTGCCGCCCCCGGGGTCGATCCGCAGCCACGCCACCCGGCTCTCGTAGCCCGGGGCGTGCATGTTCTGGTTGTCGAACATGCGGTACGTGTTCCCGCCCACGGCCACGACGTCGTGCTGGGCGATCGTGCGCGCGCCCGCGCCGAGCCGGAAGTCGCTGTTCTTGCCGCCCAGCCGCCAGATGATCTCGCCGGTCCGCCGGTCGATCTTGTAGACGGTGCTGGTGCCGAGGGCGGAGACGAGCAGGTTGCCGTCGGTGTCGAGGGACACGGAGTTGGCGTGCAGGTAGTCGAACGGGCGGGTGCCGGCGCGGCCCGAGGGCCGCTCGTCGGACGCCTGCAGCGGTACGTGGTCGAGGCTGCGCCACTCCAGCAGCGGCTCGCCGGTGGCGAGGTCCAGCTCCCACACGACGCTCTCGATGACGTCGCCGTCCGCGGGGCCGCCGACCGGGGTGAGGTCGTAGGGCCGCTGCTGGTAGCTGACGACCAGGGCGGTGCCCTCGGGGGTGAGCCGGAACTCGTGCAGGTCGATGGTCTGTTCTGGGTCCGGGGAGCGGACGGTGGCGATGATGTCGTAGTTCTCGTCGGCGATGTAGCCGACGCCCGCGCCGATGCCGGGGTGGTCACTCTTGCCCTGCAACCAGGTCAGGACCTTCTCGCCGCGGTACTCCTGGACGCGGAAGTCGGTGACGTACTCGGTCGCCGGGATGGGGTGGTACCAGAGGGGCCGGCCGCGGTCGTCGACGATCAGGGGTCCGCTGCCCGCCTCGGCCGCCGGCGGCTCCCCGCCGGGCGGTGCGTACCGGCTGGGGATCTTCTGCGGTCCGACGAAGAGCAGGCCGTCGCTTGTGCCGGGCCGGCGCTCCAGGACGTCGAGAGGCGGGGGCGACGGGTCGGACAGCTCCCCCGCGACGGCGGAGGCTGCCGCGGCAGGAGCGGCGTGGGCGGCCGGGGCCGTACCGCTCGTCGCGGCCGGGTCGGCGACCGCCGCGGGCGGGAGGGCCGCGACAAGGCCGCCGAGGACGATCGCGGTGCACGTACGCGACAACTGACGGGATGCGTGACAGATCGACATGTCTCTCCCGGAGGTGGGGGGATTCCACCTCTACCAACCGCGCGGTGACAGAGCGGTCACTCCTGGGGCGCAGGGGGCGGTTCCGGCCGCGGTGCGCGCCCGGGACGACTGCCCGAATTAGGGTGATATGCGTGCCCCTACGCATCCTGTACGCGATCGATGACGAGGACGCCCCGCTGCGCACCGCCCTCCGCCGGCTGCGCGCCGCCGAGGACGTACCCGAGGAGTTCCCGCCCGAGGTGCTCGCCGAGGCCGACCGCGCCGCGAAGGCGCCCCGGCTGCCCGAGCGGGACGCGACCGACATCCCGTTCTGCACCGTCGATCCGCCCGGCTCCCCCGACCTGGACCAGGCCGTCCACATCGCGCGCCGGGGCGGCGGCGGCTTCCGTATCCACTACGCCATCGCCGACGTCGCCGCCTTCGTCTCCCCCGGCGGGGCGCTCGACGCCGAGGCGCACCGCCGGGTGACGACCCTGTACTTCCCCGACACCCGCGTCCCCCTGTACCCCGAGCGGCTGTCCGAGGGCGCCGCCAGCCTGCTGCCCGGCCAGACCGCACCCGCGCTGCTGTGGGAGATCGACCTGGACTCCAGCGGGCAGACCGCGCGGGCCACGGTCGGCCGCGCGCTGGTACGCAGCCGCGCACAGCTCGACTACGGCGGCGTCCAGCAGGCCATCGACGAGGGCACGGCCGAGGAGCCGGTGGCGCTGCTGCGCGACGTCGGGCTGCTGCGCGAGGAGCTGGAGCGCGAGCGCGGCGGGATCTCGCTGGGCGTGCCGGAGCAGGAGGTGGTGCGGCACGGCGGCGGCTACACGCTGGAGTACCACGCCCCGCTGCCCGCCCACGGCTGGAACGCGCAGGTGTCCCTGCTCACCGGCATGGCCGCCGCGGACCTCATGCTCACCGCCGGCACCGGCATCCTGCGTACGCTGCCGCCCGCGCGCCGGGGCGCGCTGACGCATCTGCACCGGGTGGCCCGCGCGCTCGACGTCGACTGGCCCGAGGGCCTGGACTACCCCGAGCTGATCCGCGCCCTGAACCCGCAGATGGCCAACCACGCGGCGCTGTTGCAGGAGTGCACCGCGCTGCTGGGCGGCGGCGGGTACAAGGTCTTCGACGGCGGGCCGCCGGCGCGGCAGGACGCGGTGCACGTCGCGGTGGCCGACGCGTACGCGCACTGCACGGCGCCGCTGCGGCGGCTGGCCGACCGCTACGCCGGGGAGCTGTGCGTGGCGGCGGCGGCCGGCGAGCCGGCGCCGGAGTGGGTGCGCGAGGCGCTGGGCGGCGTCCCGGAGCTGATGGCCGAAGGCGCGGCGCGGGCGGAGCGGCTGGAGCGGGCGTGCGTGGACCTGGTCGCGGCGGCGCTGCTGAGCGGGCGGATCGGGGAGGTCTTCGACGGGCACGTGGTGGCGGTCGACGAGGACCGGCCGACGCGGGGCACGGTGCAGCTCTACGAGCCGGCGGTCATCGGCCGCGTGGAGTCGGGGGGTTCGGGAGACTCGGTTGCCTCGGGGGACGCTCCGGGCCTCTCGCCCGCCGCGGAGCCAGCGGCCGGCGAGCCGGCCGAACCGCTGCCACTCGGCCACCGGTTGCGCGTGCGGGTGACGGCGGCGGAGCCCGGGGTGTCCCCGGTGCGCTTCGCGCCCGCGCCCTGAGCGGGCAGCGGCGCCGCGCCGGGCCCGCCCTGCTCCCCCGCCCGCTCCCGGGCCGCATCGCGTGCCTCGTCACGCGCCTCGTCACGCGCCTCGTCACGCGCCTCGTCACGCGCCGCGCGCGCCCGGCGCAGGGCCTCGACCACCGGCTTCGGGTCCTCGGCGTAGAACCGCAGCACCCGCGCCGCGACCGGCTTGCCCAGCGGCCGGACGAACGCCACCGGCTCCGTCAGCTCGACCGTGACCGTCGTCTGCCCGCCGATCGCGAGGTCGGCCGTGCCGTCGCCGTGCAGCCGCAGCAGCCCGCCGCCGTCCGGGAAGCGGCGCTCCAGCCGGGCGTTCGCGATCAGCCCGGCCGGTACGGGGATGTCCAGCAGGACCCCGTACCGTACGCGCAGCGAGCCGTCCGCGCCGACGACGTGCGGGCGGACCGCGCAGGCCGCCTGGAGCGCGAGGATGAAGTAGATGCCCCAGACGTCCAGGACCAGCAGGACGGCGTGCACCACCGGCCAGGGGATGACGAGGGCGAGCGCCACGGTCTCGACGACCGAGACGAAGAAGAAGCCGTAGAACACGAACGCCTGCCCCGAGGCGTACGGGACGGCGGTGTCACCGGGGCCGACGCCGTGCTTCGGGCGGCGGGCGAGCCAGCGCAGCGTGGCGGTGAAGAGCTTCACCTCGTGCACGGTCAGCTTGCGCACCACGGCCGGGACGCTGTCCCGTACCGCCTCCAGACCGGCTGCGCGGGGCGTGAGCCCGGTGCCGCGGTGGCGGCGGTAGTCGGCGGCCAGCAGCGTGACCAGGGCCGCGGTGACCAGCAGGACGGCCGCCTCGACGGCACGCAGCACGGGGGCCGGGATGCGGACGCCCGAGGCGAGGCAGAGCACGAGCACCAGCTCGCCGGGGACGAGCGAGGCCAGGGCCCAGCGGACCGTACGGCGCAGCGCGTTCACGACGCACTCTCCCCGCGCCGCCGGTCCGCACGCCCGGCCCCGCCCGCCTCGCCGGCCCTGCCCGTCCGCTCTCCGAGCAGGGCCATCGCCCGGCGCATGACCTCGGCCTGCGCCGGAGGGAAGTCCGCGAAGAACATTTCCGCGAAGGCTCCCCCGTCATCGCCACCGTCGTCGTCTGCGGTGGTGGTGGTACGGGCCGCGTCCGGTCCGGCGGTGACGAGCTTGCGCGCCTCCTCCGGCAGGGCGGCGACCACGTCCCGCGCCAGCTCCTCGACGCGCGGGTCGGTGACCTCGGCGCCGGCCAGCTCGTCGAGCCTGGCGTAGATGCCGTACGCGCGCGTCATCGCCTCCGGATCGGAGCTGAGCGCGTGCAGCAGCCCGTCGAACCAGCCCCGGTGCCCGCCGTCCGCCGTGGTGTCCAGCAGCGCCAGCAGCTCCCGCTCCTTCGCCGCGCTCGCCGGCTCCGGGACGCCGAGCCGCGCGGAGGCGCGGGACATGTCGGCGAACACGGCCGCCAGCTCCGGCGACACCGGCCCCTCGGCGGTCAGCCCGCCGCCCTCCGCGTGCCGCAGCAGCTCCGCCAGGCGGGCGCGGCGCTGCCGGATGGCGGCCTCCTGCCGGGCGAGGTCGGCGTCCAGCTCGGCGAGTATCTCGTGCAGCTCCTTGCCGGCGTCGTCGGCGAGCGCGTCGCGGACCTCGTCCAGGCTCAGGCCCAGCTCGGTCAGGCGGCGGACGCGGGCCAGCTCGACGGCGTCGCGCAGGGTGTAGACGCGGTAGCCGTTGGCGCGGCGGGCGGGCTCGGGCAGCAGCCCGATGCGGTGGTAATGCCGCACGGTGCGGGTGGTGACCCCGGCGAGCGCGGCGAGCTCTCCGATGCGCATGACCTCAGTAGAAACGTTGACGTCGCGACAGGGTCAAGCGCGGGGTCAAGCGGCGGGCCGGGCGGCCGGGGGTTCAGGCGGTACGCGCGGACGCCCCCTCGGCCGCGCCGGTCCCTGCGTCGGCCGCGGCGCACAGGTCGTCCCAGAGCGCCCGGACGTGCCGCTCCTCGGTCTCCAGCCCGCCGACCGCGACCCGCAGCAGATAGCGGCCGTCGGCCACGGTGTGCGTGACGTACGACCGCCCGCCCGCGTTGATCCGCTCCAGCACCGCCTTCGTCGCAGCGTTGTCGGCATCGGTGCCGCGGCCGGTGGCGACGTACAGGCACACCAGCGCCAGGCTCCGCGGCACCCCCAGCGCGAAGCGCGGGTCCGCCGCCGCCCACGACTCCAGCTCCGCCGCCAGCTCCACGTGCCGGCGCACGTGGGCCCGTATGCCTGCGAGGCCGAAGCGGCGCAGCACCGTCCACAGCTTCAGCGCGCGGAAGCGGCGGCCCAGCGGCAGGTGCCAGTCGCGGTAGTCGACGACGGCGCCGGACTCGCTGGCGGCGTTGCGCAGGTACTCCGGCAGCACGGTCAGGGCGCCGGTGAGGGTGGCGGGGTCGCGGGTCCAGAAGAGGTTGCAGTCGAAGGCGGTGAGCAGCCACTTGTGCCCGTCGGTGCTGTACGAGTCGGCCAGTCCGGCGCCGTCGAAGAGCCCGCGGTGCTCGGGGCAGAACGCGGCGGCGCCGGCCCAGGCGGCGTCGACGTGCAGCCAGATGCCGTACTCCGCGCAGACCGCGGCGATCTCGCGCACCGGGTCGACGGCGCCGGTGCCGGTGGTGCCGATCGTCGCGCACACCATCACCGGCCGGCGCCCGGCGGCCACGTCCTCGCGTACGGCGGCGGCCAGCGCCTCGGGCGCCATCGCTTGACCGCCGGCTTCGGCCTCCACGACCCGTACCGCCTCCGCGCCCAGACCGGCCGCGATCGCCGCCTTCTCCAGCGAGGAGTGGGTGTGCGCCGAGACGTACAGCACCTCGCGCCCGTCCCGGCCCGCCGTCCGCCACGCGCCGCCGGACGTCCGGTGCAGCGCGGCGAGCAGCGCCACCAGCGAGGACGAGGACGCCGAGTCCTGGATGACGCCGCCGCCCCCGCCGGCGAAGGTGAACGCGGCGGGCAGGCCCGTGGCGTCGGCGAGCTGGTCGAGCAGGTGCTGCTCCAGCTCGGTGGCGGCGGGGGACGTCGACCACAGCATGCCCTGGGAGCCGAGGCCGGTGGAGAGCATGTCGCCGAGGAGGGAGGCGAGGGAGGCGTTGGCGGGGAAGTACGCGAAGAAGCCGGGGTGCTGCCAGTGGGTGGTGGCGGGCACCACGACGCGGTCCATGTCCGCCAGCACCGCCGTCAGCGGCTCGCCCTCCTCCGGCAGCCGGGCGGGCAGCCGCTCGCGCACCCAGCCGGGCTCGACGCCGGGGAGCACCGGCAGATCGCCGACGCGGGCGCGGTAGTCGGCTATCCAGTCGACGTAGGCGTGGCCGAGCTCGCGGAACTCTTCGGGGGACAGATCTCGCTGCGACATCCGCGCATCGTAGGCAGCCGCGGAATCCCGCTGGCAAGGGCCGTACGGCATCGCGCACAATGCGACCCATGAGCGGCAAGGGGGACGGGCGGGACGCCGGCGAGTACGGGCACTGGACACGGACGCCGCTCGGCGCCGGCCAGTCCCTGTACCTGATGACGGCGTGCTTCACCGCACACCGCTACGCACCGCACGCCCACCACGAGTTCGCCGTCGGCGTGTGCACGCACGGCGCCGAGGTCATCGACTACCGCGGTGAACGGATACGGGCGCGCCCCGGCAGCATCGTCGTCCTCGCCCCCGGCGAGGCGCACACCGGCGGCCCGGCGGACGACACCGGCTACGGCTACCGCGCGTTCTACCCCTCCATGGCGCTGCTCACCGACGGCGCCTGCACCGACGCCCACTTCACCGAACCCGTCATCGACGACCCGGCCCTGGCCGCCGCGCTGCGCGCCGCCCACGTCGCCGTCGACCGCGGCGCGGAGCCGCTGGAGGCGGAGTCGCGGCTGCCGTGGCTCCTCGCCGCCCTGGCCCGCCGGCACGGCCGCGCCCGCCCGGCGGCCAGCGCGGCGCTGGGTGACGGCGTCGCCCGTGCGGTACGGGACCGGCTGGCGGACGAGCTGACGGACCCGCCGTCGCTGGCGGCGATCGGCTGCGACCTGGGGCTGTCCCGGTACCAGGTGCTGCGCGCGTTCCGGGACACCATGGGCATGCCCCCGTATGCCTGGCTGGCCCAGTACCGGGTGGAGCGGGCGCGGGGGCTGCTGGAGGCGGGGCACCGGCCGGCGGAGGTGGCGGGGCTCGTGGGGTTCGCGGACCAGGCGCATCTGACGCGGTGGTTCCGGCGGGTGCTGGGCGCGACCCCGGCGGCGTACCGCCGGAGCGTACGGGCGTAGCCGCCGCAACCGCATTCAAGACAGGGACACCCCCCGCCGCGGACGCTGGGCGGTATGACTGCACGCGGCTGGGTCCTGTTCCTCCTCATGGGCGTCATCTGGGGCGTCCCCTACCTGATGATCAAAGTGGCGGTGGACGCGGTGTCGCCGTCGGGGGTCGTCTTCGTACGGTGCGCACTGGGCGCGCTCGTCCTGCTGCCGCTCGCGCTGCGCGGCGGAGGGCTGGCCCGTACCGTACGGACGCACTGGGCGCCGATGCTGGCGTTCGCCTGCATCGAGATCATCGGCCCGTGGTGGACCCTGACCGACGCCGAACGCACCCTCTCCAGCGCCATGGCCGGCCTGCTGATCGCCGCGGTGCCGACGATCGGCGTGATCCTCGCCCGCCTCCTGGGCGACGAGGAGCGCCTGGGCCGCCGCCGCTGGCTGGGCCTCGGGCTGGGCCTCGCGGGCGTCGCGGTGCTGGCGGCGCCGGAGCTGAGCGGCGGCTCGGCGTGGGCGATGACGGAGGTCATGCTCACGGCCCTCGGCTACGCCACCGCCCCGCTGATCATCGCCCGCCGGCTCAAGGACGTACCGACACTGCAGCTCATCGCCCCCTGCCTGCTCCTGGCCGCCCTCGTCTACGCCCCCTCGGGCCTCGCCTCCTGGCCGGCCACGACACCGTCGGGCAAGGTCATCGCGTCGCTGGTGGGCCTGGGGGTGCTGTGCACGGCGCTGGCGTTCGTGGTCTTCCTGGAGCTGATCCGCGAGGTGGGGCCGACGCGCGCGGTCGTCTTCACCTACGTCAACCCGGCGGTCGCGGTCGCCGCGGGCGTCGCCTTCCTCGACGAACGCCTGACGGCCTCCATAGCCGCCGCCTTCGTCCTCATCCTGGCCGGCTCCTTCCTGGCCACCGCCGCCCCCGCCACCACCCCCACCGCCCCGGAGCCGGGCGGCGCCGAGCCCGTCCCTGCGACTACCATGGGCCCCACGGCGGACGAGCCGGCCGGGCGGTCGCGTCGGTCCCACCCAGGGACCGCCGAGGAACGTCCGGGCTCCACAGGGCAAGGTGGTGGGTAACGCCCACCCGGGGTGACCCGCGGGACAGTGCCACAGAAAACAGACCGCCGGGGGCGCGCCCCCGGTAAGGGTGAAACGGCGGTGTAAGAGACCACCAGCGCCCGGGGTGACCCGGGCGGCTAGGTAAACCCCACCCGGAGCAAGGTCAAGAGGGGCCGCGGAAGCGACCCTGCGCGGACGACCGAGGGCGGCCCGCCCGAGTCCGCGGGTAGACCGCACGAGGCCGGTGGCAACACCGGTCCCAGATGGATGACCGCCTCCCCGCGGGCCGCAAGGCCCCCGGGAGACAGAACCCGGCGTACAGGCCGACTCGTCCGCCTTCACGGCCCTGACCTGGGCGTTTGCCCGGGTCGGGGCCGTTTTCCACGCCGAGATGCGCAACGCCTCTACCTGCGGTTTCCCGGGAGTTCCCGCGCGTTTGTGTAAGGGATGTGTAACGCGATCTTGGTGTCGGAGCAGCGGTGAGGCTGGAGGATGGCTGGAGAGCGGTGAGAACCGCCACGGGCCTACTCCTCCAGCCCGAACTGGGCCCTCAGCCACGCCGGGTTGAGCTTCACCGTCTTGTTGTCGGGGAGGAGTTCGAGGACCTGGATTCCGTCCATGTTCAGGAGCTGGGTGAGGACGGCGGCGTAGCCACGGGCCCGGGCCGGCGGCATGCCGGCAGCGGCGGCCACGGCCGTCAGAGGGAGCGTGTTGTTCTCGCAGAGCGCTGCAAGGGCCTGGCGGAGTCTTCCCGGGTCCTGCCTGCGAGGGAGCAGAGCGAGCTGGTCACTGAAGGCCGGGGAGACGAAGAGGTCGTCCAAGAGCTGCTCCACCGGCGACTGACCTTGCACGGAGAGCAGTGTTTCCTCGGTCTCGGAAAGTTGGGGGGACACCGCGACCTCAAACAGACCCGCCTCCTGAGGAGCGGACTTCTTCGGGGTACGCCTGGGCTTCGCCGACTGCCTCGTCCCGGTCTCCACGGAGCGAGGTGCCGAAGTCACGTGCAGACGCATCGTGTCCAGTTTCCACCAGCGGGGCTCATATGTGTCCGTGAGTTGCCGCCACCCTGGCGGGATGTGCTCGGTCGCGCCGTCCGGCAGGTACGCGAGCAGAGGGATCGTGAACTCGGCCGGGTGCACTCCCCCGTGGTAACCGGCGGCACGGTTGGTGTAGCGAGTGTCGGCCGACCACAAGGCGACGATGGGGCCTCCGACCACGCGTGGCCCAGCGAGCACCATCTCCGCCTCGCTTACCAGGGGTTCAGCGCCACCGTCCGGGACTTCGCGGTAGCGTGCGTTGACCGCCTCGGGGGTGGGTACCTTCACGCCCCGGTGCTCCAGTACGTGCCCGTGGTCGCTGGTGATCAGTACGGCCATACCCTGTCGGCGGGCCTCGTCCAGCAGTGGGGTCAGGGCGTCGATGTCGGCGATCGTCCAGTCCCACTCGTCGAGGCGTTCGTCGTTCTTCAGGCCGTCGTCGACGGTGTTGAGGACGATCGCGAGGTGTGACGCGCCGTCAGCCAGCGCCGCCTCCAGATCGGGCCCGAAGCGTCCACCCGTGTCGGCGGGGCGGAGGTCGTCCTTGTGGAAGACAGCCGCCTTCTGCCCCGACCACAGCCGCAGGGACGGGAATTCACGCTTCTCAGCCTTCTGGTCGCCGCGTTGCAGCCTGGCGGTGAGGAGGGTGGTACGGCTGACGGCGGTGATGGTGGGCAGGGCGGCGGCCATCGCCTGGCGGGTGGGCGGAAACCGCTTCTCGCCGGTGGGGTCGTACTCGGTCCAGTGCGCCGCGAGTTCCTCGCCGAGCTGTCCCGCGAGCGCGGCGCTCATGCCGTCCACGACGAGCAGCATCAGCCGCCGTTGGGACTTCACCACAGGCTTCGCGACCCGCTCCAGGAAGGTCTCGACCGTCAGCATCGAGCGGGGGGCCTTACCCGCCGCGGTCCACTCGGCGACCTGCTCGGCGAAGGCCCGGTCCATGCGCCGCCGCACCTTACGCACGTCAGCGGCGAGCGCCTCGTAGGCTCCGGACAGGGCGGGCTCCGTGTCACCGCCCGCCTCCAGGTGCTCCAACGCGCGGTCAGCCCAGGAGAGTTCGGCGTTGTAGTGGGCCAAGGCACCCGCGACGGTGTCCGGTGCCCATACGGGGTCGGCAGCCAGCCACTGCACCAGGCGCACGGCCATCCGGGCGCGGCCGATCCGGGTGCGAGCCGTCTCGGCGACGTGGTGCGCCTGCACCGCGCGCAGCGCCGTACGGCAGTCGTCGAGATCTCGGCCGGCGATCGCCGAACCCACGCCGGCCAGGCGCGCTTCGAGTCCGACGGACAGGTAGGGGCTGTGGCCCACGGCCTCGGTCGCCCCGAGATGTCCGGCGAGCCGTTCGGCGTCCGGGGTGACCTCGGCGAGGAGTTGTGCGTTGCGTGCGACGAGGTTCTCGACGGATTCCCCGTAGCGCCGCATGGCCTTGTCGGGATACTCCCGGCCGAGTATGTTCTCCGCTCGACCACGCGCCCGGAATACCTGAGGGCCGGCTGGGGCGTGGCGCCACAGCGCTGCGGCGACGAGCCCGAACGGCAGGGCGACGGACGGCTCGTCGTGCTCGAGGATGGACAGAAGGACGTCGGCGGTCGGCCCGGCCTGGTCCACCTCGGCGAGAAAAGACCGCAGCCCGGCACGCTCCCCGTCGCGCAGTGCGCGGTAGGCGCGCGGCCCTTCGGAGGAGGTGCGGCTCCACAGCAGCAGGGTGTCGATGTCGAGCGGGGAGGCCGCGTCGAGGAGCAGCCGCCGCCGTGCGAGGGCGGTGAGTGCGTGCGTGCGGGACAGGACCTGCCGGTTGAGGCCGGGCCAGCCGCCCGCGGGGGCGGCTTCGAGGAGCGCCTCGGCCACCCCCCACGTCTCGTCGCTGAGCCTCGGATCGATACCGGAGGCGGTGAAGGTCTCGCGGATGAGGTCCCAGTTGTCGACGTGCTGGATGGCGTGCCGGTAGGCGCGGACCAGAATACCGGGGTCGAGTTCGGCGTCCTCCCGGTCGGTGAGCAGGACGAGTAGTGACGGATCCGCTGCCGAGCCAGGCCCAGGGGCGTCCAGGTGGCTGAGCGCCTCCTGGTAGAGGGCGAGCACGGACGGCGCGGCGGCCACCCGTGCGCGTCGGCCGCCGTTCCAGTTCAGGATCGCCTGCCCCTCCCACGTGGGTGCCGAGCGCAGGAGCACCACCTGGCGAGTCTCGCCGTTCGGCTGCAGGGGCTCTTTGAGCAGCGTGCGCTGACCCGCGAGGTAGTTCGCGACAGCGGTGGGCGTGAGGCGGGCGACCCCCGGGGCGGCCTGAGGCATCAGTCGACCACCTTCCACGTGATCTCGATGCCCTTGCCGGGATGCGCCACCGCCACCTGGTGCAGGGCCTGCTCGACCTCGGCAGCGCTGCCCTGCACGGAACCCGTACGCGCAATGGTGTCGACCTTGGGGTGCGAGGTGTCGGTGGTCAGGGGCACCTGGTCCGGGCTGGGCGAGGCCGGAGTGTCGGTCGGTGGTTCGGTCCGCTGCTGCTGTTGCCGCTGGACGGCCAGGGCCTGGGTGATCGCTCGCTGGGCGCGCGGCAGGGAGTCCTGCAGCTTCCTGCTGAACTGATCCTCGCCCGCGTCCTCCTGAAGGGTGGTGAGAGCGTCCATGCCCGTGCCCAGTTCGAGCACGTCCCAGGAGGCGTTCTGCAAGGCGGGCGCCACCACGTCCGCCGTGGTGACGGATGAGCCGAGCCGTTCCGGCGTCAGCTCGCCGAGGCCGAACTCGGCGAGGGCCTCGACGACCCGCTTGGCCCCGCGTCCCTTCTCGGCGAGCAGTTCCTCGAGCAGGGCCAGCCCGCGGCGTGCGGTGTGCAGACGGCCGGTGACAGCGGTGTCGTCAAGGCCGAGGAAGTCTGCTCGCCGCTCCAGCTCGGCCACCAGCTCACGATTGGCCGGCAAGAGCGTGTCGACGTGGGTACGCACCAGATCGGCGAAGGAATTGACGATCCGCCCGCGTAGCTGCACGGGGGCCTTCTTGCCGAAGATCTTCTCGTAGCGCGCGCGGGCCGTCTCCCAGTCCGGCGCGGAGGGCAGGGGCTGGCGGCGCAACGCCCAGCCGTCCTTGATCTCGCCCAGCTTGAGGTCGGCGACGGGGGCCCCGCCGATGACCCACACCCGGTCTTCCATCTCGCCGTACGCGGCCGCGACGAGCTGCTGGACGTGGGTCGGGAGCCCCATCCGCTGCGGCTCATCCATCCACGCGGTCAGCAAGCCGTAGGCGATGTCCGCATCCGGGTCGTTCTTCGCGAGCCGGTTGAAGTGCTCACGCCAGTAGGTGCCGAGGGTGAAGTAACTCTCCCCCATCGTGCCCAGCTTGAGCGGCTGCGCGACCGTCTCCATCAGCTCCCGGTCGCCGCGCGGCACTACCTCTGCCTTGCCCTCCTTGGCCCGAGCGGCCTCACTGATATAGCCCAGGACGGTGCGGGCCTGGGCGGGCGTGACGGCCTCGGCGCCGAGGTCGGGGTGGCCCGGGTACTGCCAGGCGAGCACCCTGCCCGCGATCTCGCGGATCGCATCGCGCGGGGCGGCGCCCAGTGCGAGCGCGGGCGTCGTCACGCCCGGCTTGGTGGCGATGTGGTCCGAGAAGTCGTCGAGGACGTCCCCCTCCTGCTTCTTCGCCAGGCCGTACGCCTGCCTGAACGCGGCGACGACCCGGTCGCGCAGGGTGTCGGCCTGCGTGGAAAGCAATCCTCGAGCCCGCACACGGTCGTCGGGGCCGAGGTGGGCGGCGAACCGGCTGTCGAAGTCACTGCCGCTGTTCAGGATCCGTTTGATGACCACGTACCGGTTGAAGTCCCCGTACATCGTCGTCGTCATATGGGTGGGCACCCAGGCGAGGGAGTGCTGGACCTCGGGGTGCCGCTCCCAGAAGCCGTTCATCCGGTTCACATCTTCGCGCGGCCCGTACGCACCCTCGTCCCACGGAAGATCTACGACGAGTCGCCAGACCTCCGTGCCGGTGGGGGTGAGCATGGCGTAGGGGGTCTCCTCCCGGTCGGCGATATTGGCGAAGACGACCTCGGTACGGCGCTTGCTGCCCCGCCAGGTGAAGTCGAGGGTGTCGTACGCGTCGAAGCCGCCCTGCCCCTTGGCCGCGGTCAGCGCGAACTCCGAGCGCAGCAGCTCGACGGCGGCGTCGAGGCGGTAGCGGGGCTTGTCGAAGGCTTCGCGGCCGTTGCGGACGACGGAGTCGATGTCCACACCGGACAGTTCGAGGCGTACGGTCATCGCCACGCCGTCGCCCGCGAGTTTGATCTCGGGAATCCGGCCCGCCCACTCCTTCAGCTTGTTGATCAAGGCGGGGATCTCGCCGCCGGGAAGGAGCGCCTTGATGGTGCCGGCATTCAGGGCCAGGAGCCGCTTGACCGTCATGTTCTGGAAGGCGGGCGCGGCGGGCGCGAGGGCGGACAGGACGAGGGTCGACATCAGCCGGTCGTCGTCGGTGAACTGCTTGAGCCGACGGGAGAGGTCACCGTCCTCGACGGCGGCCGGGTCCTGCTGATACGTCGCGACCTGCTCCTCCGTGACCCGGTGCTGGTCGAGGAGGTAGGGGCGCATCCGGTTGCGGTACAGCCGGTCGGCCTCCTCGAAGACGGCCCGCAGCTCGTCGGTGAACGGCTTGTCGCCGCCACCGGAGATCAGCGCGTAGATGTCGCCGAGCGGCACCAGCTCGCCCACGCGCAGCAGATTGCGACGGTGGGCGAGGAGTTCACCCATCAGCTTGAGGCCGGTCCGGGAGCGCTGAAGGGCCGAGGACAGGTGGACGAGGGTGTCCATGAAGGCGGGCGAGAAGGGATACGTGAAGCGGAACGCGGTCTCCGTGGCACCCACGTTGTTCCCGTCGCCGCCCAGGAGTTCGTCCCAGAACTTGGCGTTCGTGGACTTCGCCTTCTTGAACGCCTCCTCGATGACCGCGGCCTTCTCGGTCGTGTCCGGCTTGAGGAGGCGCGCGTGGGCGATCTGAGGAAGGTTCCGGTCCTCCAGGCTGATGCGGTCGAACCGGCCCGAGGCAAGCTCCAGGTTGTCGACGATGGCCCGCTGGTAGCGGCCCCCGTCCTCAGCGGATCCGACCAGGTCGCGCAGGTCGCGCTGGCGCGCGATGAACGACACGACGGGGATGGCGCGGCGCTCGTCCCCGCCCTCCACCAGATTCGTGATCTTCGCGGTCTCCCGGGACACGAACTCAGGGTCGGATATGCGGGAGGCGAACCACAGGATCAACTCGTCGAGGAAGAGCACGATCCCGTCGTAGTTCAGACTCTTCGCGTGCTGGGCGATCACCGACAGGCCCCGGTCGAGGCTGATGAAGCCGCCGTCCTGTTCGACAGCACGTTCCGCGTAGCCGGGAAGCACCTTGGCCGTGTCCTGGGCGAGCCGGGCCCGCAGCTCGCCGGGGGTGGACGGATCGGCGGGGTTGAACTCCTGCCCGACCTCCAGCTCCTCGGCGGCCATCGCCTGGTCGAGCAGCTCAGTGGTCCAGGCGAAAGCGGCCCCGAACTCGCCCCATTCGCCGCCATCGCCGTCGCCGTCGCCGTCGCCTGCGGCCTCGGCGGACGCGGCACCCGCCAGGAACTTGATCACGTCCTCGTCGCCGAGCCGCTCCCGCATAGACTGCAGATCGCGGAACATGGCATCGGTTCGGTACACCCGCGGGGTCGGCGCGCCGGGCTCCAACTCCTTGATCCGCTTGACGTACCCGCCGAGGATCCGCTGCTCCATGGACTTCGCGTCCAGCATGTGCACCGGCACCATCAGGAACCGCCGGTCGGCGCCCTGCAGCCACCGGTTCTTCGCGAACACCGGGTCGAAATCGGTTCTGCCGCGAGCTGCCGGCGCCTGGTTGAGCAGGGCGTGCAGTACGGCCATGAAGTGCGACTTACCGGCACCGAACGAGGCGTGCAGATACGCGGCTTTCGAGGAGTGGCTGTCCACCGCCGCCTTGATGATGCCGAGGGCCTCGTTGAAGTGCTTCACGAGGTCGTCGGTGACGACGTACTCGGCCAGGGCCTTCGCCGCGCCGTCGGGGGTGGTGGCGTCGGCGAGCTGCAGGACGTAGTCGGAGCTGGACACCTCCGGCTTGATGTTGATCAGCTCGCGGAGGAGAGGGGTGCCGGGGTTGCCGTTCGCGGGGTTCGCTGCCATGTCTGCTTCTCTGCCTCTGCCTCTGTTCACTTCGTCTTCTTGGCGCGTCCGCCGCGCGCCGCAGCCGCGGGCCGCCAGGCCCGGATGTCGTCGTCGGTCAGCCCCTGCTCACCCTGGAGGGCGAGCCGGAAGTCGTGGAACGCCTGCGCCGCCGACTGACCGAAGTCGGGGAGGTACTCGCCGTGCCACTGGTCCAGCCACGGCTGGAGTTCGAGCAGGGCGGCGAGGTACGGGGTGAGTTCGTCGGGCGTCAGCTCGCTCTCGTTGAGGTAGCCGACGATCGCCTGCGCCTGCTGGAGGTGGTCCCAGCCCGCCCAGCCGAGGAGCGCGGGGGTCTGGGTGTTGTGCGCGCCGTAGGAGGTGAAGCGCTCCTTGGGGACGTCGAGCTTGCCGCGCTGAGCCCAGAAGCTGGTGCGCAGGAAGTCGGCGGAGGTGTACTTGGGCGGCACGTCGGTCGCGGCCCTGATCTTCCGCTTCTCGTCCTCGGAGGCCGCGGCGTCCTCCGCACGCTGCTTCTCCCAGGTCCGCTCCCAGTCGGCACGCTTCTTCAGGCCGGCGGGCTTGTAGCGCAGGGCGGCGGCGGCCGGAACGTGCTGGTCGCCGACCAGCTCGGCGACGGTCTTCGCGAAGTCGGCGCGGGGCGCGTACAGGTTGAGGACGGCTGCGAAGTCGTCGTCCTCCTGGAGGCGGTCGGTCAGGCGGGGCAGGGTGATGAGGGTGGGCTGGTCGGCACCGTCGAACCACAGCTCGCGCTTGGCCTCGATCCGGTCGAGCAGCCAGGTGCGCAGGGCCCGCTTCTGCATGGCGTCCCAGCCGTCGGTGGCCCAACGCCGCTTGTACTCGGGGCGCTCGACCATGCCGATGGCGGAGTTCGACTCCATCCTCGCGATGCGCTGGTTGACGATGTCCTTGTACGCGGCCGGCCAGTGGTCGGGGAGTTCGGTGATGGGTGTGGAGTTGTGTCGCGTGAACCACTCGGAGGAGGCCTCGCCGCGCTCGATGGCACGGGCCAGCACGATCTCGAAGGCGCGCTCGCCGAGGGCGAGGGGCGGGACGTCGGCTGGGTCGGCGGGGCGGAGGTCGGTGTCGGTGAGGCCGTAGAGGGAGTAGACCTGCCAGTCCAACTCCTCCTGGAGGGCGATCATTTGGGCACGGGTGGCTTCGTAGGTGGAGCGGGCTTCCCGGAGGGAGGTGGGGGTGGGGGTGGCTTGGGCTGCTACGGCGCTGGGGGTGGTGGCGGCGAGTTGCTGGGCGGCGGTGTCCAGGGCGGTGGCGAATTGTGTTGGGTACGTCGGGGGGAGGGGGAAGTCCTGGAGCTTGGTGCCCGTGAACTCGAACGAGTTCTTCCATGCCTCACTGCCCATGGCTGCATATCCAGCGGCAACGCGCGCTCCACCACCTTCTCCCTTGTTATGGGACACCATTTGGAGCCAGAAAGCCGCAGTGGAACTGTTCAGCACGCCGAGCAGTCGCAGGTGCTCCTCCTCCGTGGCCCCCTCCCGCAGCTTGATCACGGGTGCGGTTCGAGTGAAGGCAATTCCCTCCCGGGAAAATGAGAAATGGTTGCCAGTCGCGACGAAGGCAAAGTTGATGGACCAGGTACTGGCCTCCAAATCCTTGGGGAGCTGATGCCACTGCCACCAGGAGCGCCCCTTACTGAAGTAGGTATCCCCTCCGGCAAGTGAACGGTTCCCCAGCTCGGTTCGCAAAGGCCATAGGAGTCTTCCAATGTCGGGCATCGACTCGATGTTGACTAGTTCACGTCGATCCGAGTACGGGTGAATGACGACATCACTCGGAGTTACGGAGAAATCACGGACCTGGTCGCCTACGCCAATGGGCTTGATGAAATCCGACTCAAGGTGCTTCGAGGTCAACGCGCGAGGAGGGTAGATCAATGCGTCATCTGCGTGAGTATCCCCGTAGAACCCGAACCGAACGGCGCGAGACGCGAGCTTGGAAGTACTGCTCTGAGTGACCTGGCTCAGGAGTTCCTTTCCCCCATCTGCCAAAATCCACGGAGCTTTAGCGAAGTAGCGCTCGCGCTCCAGATCCGCCACGGACACCCACTGGCTCTTGGAATCGGGCGCGTCGATCTGCTCGACGATCGCCCGCCAGACCAGCCCCTCCTCCGGATTCTCCGGAGCTGAAGGCTCCCCCTTAACCGACCGAACCGTACGAACAGTCGCCCCGCGCTTGCTGTACCCTCGCCGCGTCCCCACGAGAATAACCGTCGGCGTCCCGTGACCCGGAATGTACGCCCCGCTCGTGTCGATGACCTCCGTCAGTTCCACCTCATGCCCGAAGAACGACTCGATCAGCCGCGTGCCGAACTCCCGCTTCATGAAGGAGTTCGCCGTGATCTGCCCGACGCGGCCGTACCCCTCGCCCGTCTCCGCGCTTCCGATCTTCGCCAGCTCGAAGAATCGCTGTGCGAACGGCACCGACAACGCGTACGTCCCCTGGCAGGCGTCGTAGATCGACCGGTACAAGTCGTTGAGCTTCTTGTCCTTGACCGTGATGTACGGGGGATTTCCGACGACTACGTCGTATCGGCCGCGCTGCAGGATGTGGTCGAAGTCGTTGACGTCCTCGGTTGTGTACCGGAAATCGACCAGCGGGTCCGGCTCGTCCGCCTCTTCGAAGTCAAACGTGCCCTGCTCGCCGCGGATCTTCCGGTTACGGATCAGGCTGTCCCCCACCGCCAACTGCATAGGCCAGTCGTACCCCGCCGCTTCCCCTAACGTCCGCACCCCCGCCGCCGCCATCGCCGCGATCAGCAGCCGGAACCGTGCGATCGCCACCGCGAACGGGTTGATGTCCACGCCGTGCACCGACTCCAGTGCCCCGCGCACCCGCGCGTGCGCGTCCAGCTCCGGCCGCCGCTCAGCCCACTCTCTCACCAGCCGTCGGAAGGCGCCGAGCACGAAGTGCCCCGACCCGCACGTGGGGTCGATCAGCTTCAGGCCCTCGACACCACCCCGCTCCCGTACCACCGGCTTCATCGTCCGGTCGAGGATGAACTCCTCCACGAACTCCGGGGTTTGAAGCAGCGCGTAGTTCTTGCGCGCCGCCTCGCTCAGGTCCTGGTACAGGTCGCCCAGGAACCGGGTGTCCCACCCCCGCGTGCCGTCGCCGTCCTCCTCCAGCGGGTCCGTGAAGTCGTGGACCAGGACCGAAGCCCCCGCCTCGTCGTCGACCGTCCGCTGCCAGAAGTCCCGCAGCGCCCCGGCCCCCTCGTGCGAGAGGGGTATCTGCTTCAGCGGATTGTGGTCCGAGAACAGCAGCGCGCCCGCAGGCCCCTCCGCCAGCTCCTCGAAGGCCCGCTCGAACCAGCCCCGATACGTGGGGTCCTCCGTCTTGTCCACGTACTCGTCGTACCGCGCCTGCGCGACCTCGCGCCCGGCGATGTCCGGCGCCGTGATGTACGGCTCGGGCACCAGGCCGTTGTCCTCGACGAACCGTACGAAGACCGTCCCGAGCACCCACGCCACCGCCACCTGCGTGATCCGCTCATCGAGCCAGGACTGCCAGGTCGCCGCCGTACGGCCTACCCTCTTCGACGCGTCGTACTCGGCACGCAGCCGGTCCCGTACCGCCTCGTCCCGCTTCACCTGGCCCTCAAGGTCCGTCTCCGCCGCCTTCACCTGTGCCTGCAGGTCTGACAGCAGCGCCTTGCGGTCGATCACGCGGTGGCTCCTTCGAGAGCGGTCGGTTCGTGCATGCGGGTCCAAGACTTGGGAATGGGGATCCACTCCTGCTGGGCCTCGAGGTACGGAACGGGGCGTCCGGCGAGTTTCGGCACGGCGGTCTCGTCGTCCTGGGCGACAAGGACCCACAGGGGGCGGCCACCGCGCCGGGCGAGCGCGGTCAGCCGGTCGAGGACGTGCATGCCGTCGTAGCGGGCGAAGACGGCGGCATCGGCGAGGAGGACAGGGGCATCGCGGCCATCACCGGAATTCGGGGCCGGGGCCGGAGCCGGGGCCGAAGCCGCCAGCTCCCCTTCCAGCACCCCCTGCACGGCCTGCCACACCGCCCCCACCAGGTTGGTGAACCCCGTCGGACGCTGCCCGGCCGGAAGGACGTCCGCCTTCACCACGACCTCCCACGCCGGCATCGCGCGCCCGGGCGTGAGTTCGCCCCGCAGCCCTTCCAGGAACAGCTCGGTCACGGACACCGCCCGCGCCCCGTACCGGCGACGCAGCTCCCGTCCCGCCGCCGGGGCGCTTCGCGCGCGCACGGTCAGCACCCGGAACCCGTCGCGCCGCGCGGCGCCCGCCAGTTGCGCATCGGCCCGCGCCGCGGCCGACTCCGGGTCCAGCGGGCCGCCGGTCCCGGAACCGCTGCCGCTGAAGGCCGAGGTGTACGACAGGACCGCCTCGAATTTCCGGGGCAGGAACGCCTTTTTGTCGGCCGCGTACTTGAGGTCGAACCCCGCTTCGCGCAGCGCCTTGAGCAGTTCCTCGGGCCTGTCCTTCATCCCGGCGAGCGCCGCCAGAGCGGGGAAGCGGTCGTTGACGCGTTCGAGGACCTCGCGCAGGGGCAGCCCCGGCTGCTGCTTCTCGGGCAGACCCGGCAGGACCCGGACCAGACCCGCCTGAGTGAGCCGCAGGGCGCGGACGAGGCCCAGGTCGCGCGGGTAGATCTCAAGCCGCGGCGACAGCGCCGCGTTCTGGCTCGCCTGGGCGGCGAGGGTGGCCACGCGCCGGTCGTCCCAGGAGAAGTCGCCCTCGGGCAGCCTCACCGCGCTCAACTCGGCGAGGACCGTACTCGAACCCGGCAGGGAGTCCCGTCCCGCAAGCCGGTCCGCGGCGTCACCGAGCCGCTTCACGTAGCTGAGCAGCGCGGGCGCGGCCGGGGTGTCGGGTCCGTCCGCTTCGTTGTCCGGGTCGACCTCCAGCGCGAGGAAACCCGCGCGGCGTACCGGATCGGTCGCCTTGTACGGGGCGAAGTGCCGGAAAGCCACGTCGCCCGCGGACAGTTGCTGCTCGCGTTCGATCAGCGCGCGCAACACGGCGAAGGCGGCGGCCCGCCGTACCTCCGGGTCTCCCAGGGAGTAGCCGCGGGTGCCGAGCAGCCAGCCGGCCAGCGCGTCCACGGAGGCTACCCGGCCGAGCGTGCGAAGCTGCTCCAGAAGCGCCGCTCGCACCACCAGCAGGCCCTCATCCTTCACCCAGAGCTTGCGGAGCTTCTTCAGCTCTCTCGAGAACGTCGACTGGTCGGCGAACCCGACGACCTGCGTGGCATCCTTTTGCAGCGGCCACACCGGAAGGTCCGGCAGCGTCCCGTCGGCGCCGGGCGCGCGCAGCAGGTGCACGGCCACCTCGTGCAGCCGCTTCGTCCCGCCGGCAGCAGGCGGGACGATCCGGGCGAGGAGGTGGTCGATGTCCTGGACGTCGGGGACCCCCGTGACGATGTGCTTGAGATGCGCCTCGAGCGGCGTCCTCTCCTGCGGTGACGGCGACGGCTGCGGCTCGGGCTGCGAGCCGAGGCGGGCACGCCACTCCTTCTGCCGCCGCTGGATCTCCGTCCGCGTACGGGCACCGAGCCCCGGCCGGTTGATGAAGGTACGGCTGGCCCGGTCGAGGAACTCACCGACCGTGGTGAGCTTCATGTCCCGCAGGATCGAGTACGCGGACGGCGTCAGGCCCGCACGCACCAGAGGAGTGTCACGGGTGGCGACCTCGGCCAGTTGGTCGCGCAGCTCGGCGGTGTCGGCTTCGCCATCCGGTGCGGAGCTCTGCCCCTGCCGCCTCAGCGACTCGTGTCCGGCGCTGGCGGCCAGGCGTTGCGCGTCCAGGAACACCCGCTGCCAGGACGTGCGCATCTCCCGCAGGTCCTTGTGGCGCTGCTTCGCATCGCGGGCGAGCGCCTTGCGGAAGAACTCGGTGAGCCCGTCGCGCAGTTCGTCCTCGAAGCCCTCCGCGGCGATCGTCGGGTACGGCCACTCCTTCGGGTCCGTCATCCGCGGGGTGACGGACCCGTCGCCCCATTGCGGCAGCTCGTTCGAGGCCATCTGGTGCAGTGTCGCGGCGAGTGCGTACCGCTCCGCTGCGTCGTCGTACAGGTTCCGCATGACCGTGCCGACGAACGGGTCGCGATAGCCGACTGTGCCCGCGCCGGTCTCGCGGGCCGAGACGGAGGCCAGCGAGAAGTCGAGGAGGAGGGCCTGCCTGGTGCCGTTCGGACGGATCCGGATCGCGATGTTGTCCGGTTTGATGTCGCGATGCCAGACGCCCTCGCCCTCCAGGTAGTAGAGGGCGTTGAACAGGTTGTCGCTGTAGCGCTCCAGCTCGTCCATGGTGAGGCGGCCCTGGCGCCCCAGGACGCGTGCCATGGTCTCGTCCCGCGCGGTGCGGTCGTTGCGCTTGTCGTCGGCCTCGGCCTTGATGTTGCCTACGTACTCGGTGGCCAGGACCGTACGTCCGCCCACGGTGAACGTCCCCGGTACGAGCAGCCGGATGATGCTCGAGTCCCGCAGTCGGTCGAGAGTCTCCGCCTCGCGCTGCAACGCCTCCGACTTGTCGTCGTCGAGCGCCACCTTCAGTACCGCGAACGCGTCACTCTTCCCCTGCTGTTCGTCCAGCACCAGGAGTGCACGCGCCGTCGAGCCGGTACCGAGGCGGCGGCGCACTCGCCAGCGCCCCTGCAGGAGCGTGCCCGGCGGGACCTCAAGCGGGTCGGGGTCGTCGGCGGGCTCCTGCTCCGGCTGCTCCTCCTCCTGTACGGAGCCGGGCCTGAGGTCCTCCTCGACCGCCGCCAGCATTTCCAGGAAGTCGCTCACCGCGTCGAGCCGCCGGTCCGGCTGCTGAGCGGTGGCGGCGTCGATCAGGTCGTCGAGGAACGGCGGGATGCCGTCCCTGACCGCCGACGGGGCGAGCCGCTCGCCCCTCTCCGAGCCGGCCTGCAGCTCCGCACGGGTCGCGGCGGGAGAGCTGCCGGTGATGAGCAGATAGGCGAGCGTGCCGATGCCGTACACGTCCATGCGCGCCGGATCGGCCTTCGGGGCTGTCAACTCCGGTGCCAGATAAGGATCCGAGTCGTCGCCGACGCTCCCGTCCGACACCGTGGACGGCGCCAGGCTCACACCGCTCGAGGTGACCGTGCGCGAGGCTAGCTGCCAGTCGGATACTTGCATCAAGGGCTGCCGCCAGCGCTCCTCCTCGCTCAGTTCACGCCCGTCCGCACCCTGGTAGCGAGGGATGACATGGATCGAGCGCGGCGTGAGAGCACGGTGGTAGAGCCGCTTGGCGTGCGCGTACTTGATCGCCTCGGCGATCTGGCGGACGAAGGCGAGCCGGTCCTCCAGGTTCAGCACTCCACCCCACCGGTCGAGGAACTCGTCCAGGTGCAGCCGCTCGGGGTGGTGGTCGAAGGTGAGGGCCGGGCCCGCTTCATGGTCGGAGGGGTAGTAGTCCCGAATGCGCACCACACCGGGGTGGTGGATCCGCTTGAGTGTGTCGGCCTCCCGCCTCGCCGCCTCGACGAGTGCCTTACGCGCCTCGCTGCTCGAGTTGCGGGGCCGCAGATGGACCCGCACGCGCACGGTCTCGGACAACTGCTCGTGTCTGCCCGCGTAGTCGGCCCAGGTGACGCCCGTGTCGAAGGGCCGCTTGTCCAGGATGAACGGGCCGACCTTCGCCTCCCTGACCACCTGCTGGATACCGACCTGGGTGAGCGCCCTGCCGATGCCCGTGCTGGCCTGCGACGAGATCCGGAACCGGTCCTCGCGCGGCGGTAACCGGAGCTCTGCGAGGAGGGCCGGGACGCCGTTGTAGATGTGGGCGTTCAACTCGTGTGGCGGCAGCGCCAGGTCGAGGCCGTCCTCGGTGAAGCACACGCCCTCGGTGATGTACACCCTCGCGCCGTACCTGCGCAGCAGGGAAGCCAGTTCCTTGGACTTCTGGTTGGTGAGGCGCAGTGGGTCGCCGAGGCTCCTCCCGTACCCGCGTCGGTTCCCCGGCGGGATCTGCACCCACTGGCCGCCGCGCCGTTCCACCCGGCCGTGCAGACTCTTCAGCTCGATCATGTGCACGCCACCCGGCGTCACGACCAGGAGGTCGACCTCACGAACGTGACCCGTCTGGCTGACGAAGGTGAAGTTGGACCACGCCAGCCACGGACCGTCGTCCGGTAGAGGCGTGAGGATCCTCTCGAGGGCCGCCTGTTCGTGCGGGTACTCGGAAGGAGCGACGGCCGTCCAGCGACCCTTCTTCATCAGCCTGGCTCTCCGATTCCCCGCGCTCTGCCGTCAGGGCTGGCCTCGGTGGGTGGTTGCACCGGGCAGCTCGTGGCCGGCATCCCGGCAGGCCACCCTGACGGTTTGTTAGTTTGTCGGATTGTACGGGCGTGACCGCCGTCCCCCAGCCCTTTTCGGCTCATCCCGCCCAGGGGCTTGCGGCACTGCGATCGTGGTACCCAAGTCCTCGCGCAACACCGACTCCCGGGCAGCCGGAGGGTCGGGTTTGCGAGGATGGTGCCCGTGAATGACGTACGCGGTCAGGTCAGCGCCGTACGGCGGCGAAGCGTCGTGGACGCACTGCGGCGAGGGGCCGTGCCCGAGCAGGGGCTTGATCTGCTCGCGACCGGCCTCGACCGGTTCACCCCCGCTGTGGACGAGGAGCTGGAAACCGCCGCAGGCGGCGGCTCCGTCTTCAAAGCGGTGCGCGGCGAGTACGGCTCCGGCAAGACGTTCTTCACCCGGTGGCTCGCCGAGCGCGGCAAGGCCCGCGGGTTCGCCGTCTGTGAGATCCAGGTATCGGAGAACGAGACGCCGCTGCACAAGCTTGAGACCGTCTACCGGCGGCTCATCGAGCGGCTCGTCACCTCGGCCTTCGCGCCCAGCGCGCTGCAGCAGGTCGTCGACGGCTGGTTCTACGCACTGGAGGAGGACGCGCTCGCGGACGGAGTGGGTGAGGACGCTCTTGCCGATGCCGTGGACCGGTTGATGTCGGCGCGGCTCGCCGAGGTGTCCCGGCACGCACCGGCCTTCGCCGCCGCACTGCGCGGCTACCGGCAGGCGCTCGAAGCCGGCGATGACACGTCGGCCGCCGCCGTCCTCTCCTGGCTCGGCGGACAGCCGCACGTGTCCGCCGCGGCGCGCAAGACGGCCGGGGTGCGTGGTGACCTCGACCACTTCGGGGCACTCGGGTTCCTCCAGGGGCTCCTCACCGTCCTGCGTGACACCGGTCACGCCGGCCTCGTCGTCGTACTCGACGAGGTGGAGACGCTGCAGCGGGTCCGCTCCGACGCCCGCGACAAGGCCCTCAACGCGCTGCGCCAGCTCATCGACGAGGTGCACTCCGGCCGGTTCCCCGGGCTCTATCTGGTGATCACCGGCACCCCGGCCTTCTACGACGGGCCGCAGGGCGTGCAGCGACTCGCCCCCCTCGCACAGCGGCTCGCCACCGACTTCACGACCGACCCTCGCTTCGACAACCCGCGTGCCGTGCAGATCCGGCTGCCGGGCTTCACCGGGGAGCGCCTCGTCCAGCTCGGGCTGAAGGTCCGGGACCTGTACACCGCCGGAGCGGACGATCCCGTACGGATACAGGAGGTGGCCGACGAGGCGTACATCGACGACCTCGCCAAGGCAGTCGGCGGGCGCCTGGGCGGGAAGGTCGGCGTCGCCCCGCGGATCTTCCTGAAGAAGCTCGTCGGGGACGTCCTCGACCGGATCGACCAGTTCGAGGAGTTCGACCCGCGGGCCCACTATCAACTCACCTTGTCCGGGAGCGAGCTGACGGACATGGAACGCAATGCGGCGGCAGCGGACGACATCGGCCTGGAGCTGTGATGGAGCCGGACCGGGTGGACCGCCCGGATCCGGTGGACCGTCTGCATCCCGTGCTCCTGCACCACATCGTCAACACCCTCGGCTGGCCCGGCCTGCGGCCCCTGCAGAAGGCCGCCGTCGACCCGCTGATGGACGGCGAGGACGCCGTGCTGCTCGCCCCCACCGCGGGCGGCAAGACGGAGGCCGCCTCGTTCCCGCTGCTCGCGGCCATGGAGAACAGCCACTGGCAGGGCACCTCGGTGCTCTACCTCGCCCCCCTCAAAGCCCTCCTCAACAACCTTGAACCCCGCCTCGGGACCTACGCGGGATGGCTGGGCCGCACGGCGGGGCTATGGCACGGCGACACCAGGGAATCCGCCCGCAAGCGAATGCGGGTCGACAGCCCTGACATCCTCCTGACCACTCCCGAATCCCTCGAAGCCCAACTCATCAGCAAGAAGACCGACCACAAGCACATGCTCGGCGGGGTACGGGCCGTGGTCATCGACGAGGTGCACGCGTTCGCTTCGGACGACCGCGGCTGGCACCTGCTCGCCGTACTCGAACGCCTGGAGCGCCTCGCGGGGCGGCGCATCCAGCGCATCGGCCTGTCCGCCACCGTCGGCAACCCCGAAGACCTGCTGCACTGGCTGCAAGGGGCGCAGCCACACGAGCGCACGGGCCGCGTCGTCGCACCCGGCGTTCATCCCGAGGCACCCGGAGGAAGCGCCCCACCACCCGGCGACATCGAACTCGACTACGTGGGCTCCCTCGACAACGCGGCCAAACTCATCTCCCTCCTCCACGGCGGCGAAAAGCGTCTCGTCTTCTGCGACTCCCGCGCATCCGTCGAGGAACTCGGTGAGAAGCTTCGTCTCCGCGGCGTGACGACATACCTCTCCCACTCCTCCCTCTCCCTCGACGAGCGGCGCCGCTCCGAAGAAGCCTTCGCCGAGGCCCGCGACTGCGTGATCGTCTCCACCTCGACCCTTGAACTCGGCATCGACGTGGGCGACTTGGACCGGGTCATCCAGATCGGCGCCCCTGACACCGTCGCAGCCTTCCTGCAGCGCCTGGGCCGCACGGGACGGCGCACCGGAACCGTACGCAATGCCCTCTTCCTCACCACCGAAGAGCCCGCCCTCCTCAAAGCCGCGGCACTGCTCCTGCTGTGGGGCCGTCACTGGATCGAGCCCGTCGTCCCGCCGCCACAGCCGCGCCACCTCGTCGCCCAGCAGATTCTCGCCGCAGCCCTGCAGCAGCACACACTCGGCGACCGCACCTGGCACGAGGAGTGGAACGGTCTCGCACCCTTCGACAAGAGCGCGACGCCAATCATCAAGTACCTGGTCAGCGGCGGATTCCTCGACACCGACGGAGGGCTCCTCTTCATCGGCCCCCAGGCCGAGAAGCACTTCGGCCGCCGCCACTTCATGGCCCTCACCGCGGCCTTCACCGCCCCGCCGCAGTTCACCGTCTACTTCGGCCGCAAGGACCTCGGCACCATCGACCCTCGGCTCCTGCTGGAACAGCATGAGGGGCCGCGCCTGCTGCTCCTCGGCGGACGCAGCTGGCAGGTCGGCCACATCGACTTCAACCGCAGACGTGCTTTCGTCGAACCCGCCGAAGGCGGCGGCCGCGCCCGCTGGGACAGCTACGGGCTCAGCGGCCTCTCCTTCCCACTCACCCGCGCCATGCGCGACGTACTCCTCGGCGCGGACCCGCCCGCCCGCCTCACCCGACGCGCGCAGGCACGCCTCGCCGAACTCCGGGAGAACCGGGCCTCGCACGTCGACGCACGCGGGACGCTCCTACGCCGCGAGGGCGACAAGCTCGAGTGGTGGACCTGGGCCGGCTTCCGCGCCAACGCCACCCTCATCGCATCCCTCGGGGCCCTCGCCGACCCCGTACAACAACCCGACGACGCCCGGATCCGCCTCAATACGGCAACGACACCGCAGAGTTGGCAGGCCGCCTGCACCGCCCTCGCCCACCACCTTGTCCTGCCTGACGTCAACCCCCGTGCTGTGCAGGGCCTGAAGTTCTCGGCCGCCCTCCCCGAGCACCTCGCCGCACGCACGGTCGCCGCTCGCCTGGCGGACTTCGACGGCGCCCGGTCCGTCCTTGACGAGGCCGTGCGCTGGGAGACCTGGCAATAGCCTGCCGAAGCCTTGACGTGAGTCCCCATGGGAGCCACCGGCGCTGAGCCAGGAAGGCCGCACGGAACACGCCGCGGCACGTGCTCGTCCCCCGCTGGTGGGACGCCACCCTTTCGGGGCGGTGCTCTGCGACGGCCGAGCGACCGGTCCGGGCGGATGCGCGCGGCGCTCCGACCTCGCCTCGCCCCCCGGTTGCGGATCTCGCCCACCCGCTCAGCGTCCTTCAGGACGTCGGCATGATCACGCACGAGGCTGACGCCTTCCGCCGTAACCGCTCCGCCTACCGCATCGCCGAACCCCTCATCGCCTTCTACCACGCAGTCATGCGTCCTGCCTGGGGTGACCTGGAGCGCCCCGGACGCGCCCATGCGGTGTGGCGCCGCGCCCAGTCCACGTTCCGCAGCAAAGTCGTCGGCCCGCACTTCGAGCAGGTCTGCCGTGAGTGGGCCCGTTGGCACGCATCAGCCGAAACCCACGGCGCGGTGGCCACCAGAGTGGCGAGCGGCACCGTCAACGACCCCGCCGCGAAGACCAGTCACGAGGTCGATGTCGCCGTCCACGGCGAGACCGAAAGCGGCGGCGAGGGGCTTTTGGCCATCGGTGAAGTCAAGTGGAACGACGTCATGGGGCAGAGGCATCTGGACCGCCTCCAGCGCATCCGCTCCCTGCTCATGGCACGCGGCACAGCTACCGACGCCACGAGACTGCACTGCTACAGCGCCGCAGGCTTCACCGACGACCTGCGCCTCCGCGCCGAAAGCGACCCCGCCATCCAACTGATCGAGCCGCATCGCCTCTACCACGGCGACTGATCAGCGCTCAGTCTTGGTGCTTTGGTGAGTCGTAGGCAAGCCAGCCGGTCTCTGCGCTGATCTCGCCGACGACGCGGTAGAGCGCGGTCTGCTTGGCTTTGTGCGGGATCTGCCGCTTCGGCTGAGGTGCCGTCCGACTCAGTGCCCTGGCAGGGGCGTTGTAAAGGATGGCGCGGAGACCGGTGGCGAGGTGGCGGATGAGCCGGTCGGGAGGCCCGCTGACGGACGGGGCGCGAACCGTCGGCGTGGGGGATTCTCCCGACTGCTGCTGGAAGCGCCACGCTGCCACGATCGACGGGCCTTGTGGCTGCCTCACATGCCTCAGGAAGGAGGCGCGCGTGGTGGTAGAACCCAGCACCACCGCGGTGCCGAGACTCCGCTTCGGGGCGGGTGAGACCACCGGACGTGGCCAACACCAAACTGCTGGACGAGCGGCTGGTCACTGCGGAGTTCCCGGGTGCGCCGATGCGCACGCTGCCGCTCGGCCGGACCAACGGCCACTCGCCGCTCGGGAGCCTCGCGGGGGGGCTGGCCGTGGACCACGTCGGCTGCGTGCGCCCCACTTTGCCGGCGCCGTCGTGCCTGCCGGGGCTCACGCCCGACGCCCTGCCGCTGGTCCCCGGCCGCAGGACCGGCCACGTCCCGTACCCGTACACCGGGCCCGGACCGAACGCACAGGAACGACGGAGGGCGAATGACTCTGCGTGAGACCCTCATCCCCGACACCGCCCCGGCCTCGGGGCAGCCGCCCGCTTCCGGTCGTCGTTGGCTGCCCGGACTGCTGGTCCTCGCTGTCACGCTGGCCGTGGCGGGCCTCGGCGTGCTGTACACCGTCACACCGCCGGATCCGCTGCCGGCCGACGCGCCCGCATCCGAGTTCTCGGCCACTCGCGCCCACACCCACGTCGAACAGATCGCTACGAGGCCGCGCCCCATCGGATCGGCTGCACACGATCGCGTACGAGATCAACTGGTACGGACACTCAGAGGACTCGGCATGGAGCCGGAGGTCCACGAAGAGGTCGGCATCGACCGGACCTCCGGTCACGTCATGGCCGCCCGGACCCAGAACATCGAAGCCACGCTGCCCGGCACCGATCCGACCGGCCGGATCCTGGTCGTGGCCCACTACGACTCGGTGGAGATCGGGCCGGGGGCCACGGACAACGCGCACGGTGTGGCGACGCTGCTCGAAACCATCCGGGCACTGCGGTCGGGCCCCGCGCCGCGCAACGACATCACCTTCCTCTTCTCCGACGCGGAGGAGCACGGCCTCATGGGTGTCCGCGCCCGCCTCGCCGCCGAGGACCAGGGCGACCCGGATCGCACCGTCGTACTCAATGTGGAGTCCCGCGGCACCTCAGGCCGCGCGGTGATGTTCGAGACCGGTGGGCACAACGCGGCGCTCGTGCCCGCCCTCGCCGACCGGGTGCCGGTGACCACCTCGCTCGCCGACGAGGTGTACGGGCTCCTGCCCAACGACACCGACTTCACGGTCTTCCGTGACGCGGGCTTCACCGGAATGAACTTCGCCAACATCGGCACGTCGGCGAACTACGACACCCCTCAGGACAAGCTCGCCAACTCCAGCAAAGACTCTCTGCAGGACATGGGCGCCACTGTCCTGTCCGCCACCAGGCATCTGGCCGCGGCGGACGTCTCCGCGATCGGCAAGGGCGGCGACGCGACCTACTTCTCGCTCGGGCCGCTCCTGGTGCGCTATCCGGGGGGCCTGGTGCTGCCACTGGCCGGGATCTCGGTGGCCGCATCCGGGGCCGCCGTGTGGTTCGCGCTCCGGCGCCACGCCGTCAAGGGCCGGACGCTGGTGATCGCAGCCGCCACCGTCCCCGTACCGCTGCTCACGGCGGCTGTGGTGGGCTGGGCGGGCTGGCGGCTGATGGTCCTCGTCCGGCCGCACTACGCGGGATTCATCTTCGGCGATCCCTACCGTCCGGGGCTCCCCGCGCTCGGCCTGTGTGCGGTCACCGGGGTGGCCGTGTGGGCTTGGGCGGTGGTGCTGCGGCGCAGATGCGGCCTTCTGGAACTGAGCGCGGCGGTCACCTGCTGGCTGACGTTCCTCACCTTGCTGACGGCAGTGCTCGTTCCCGGCGCCTCGTACCTGTTCCTCTGGCCCGCCCTGACCGGCGCGGCAGGGTTCGCCACCGCGGTCCGGCTGCCCGCGGCCTCCCACTGGCGTACCGCCGCCGCAGCACTGCCGGCCGTACCCGCTGCCGCGCTGCTCGCCCCCATGGTGGCGCTGCTCTTCGCCACGTTCGGACTGGGGCTCGCCCTGGCGCCGCTGATCGTGCTCGCCCTGCTCGTCGCCCTGCTGGCAGCGCCGCTCGCCCGCCCTGTGCCGCGGCGCCCCCTGCTCATCAGGGCCGGTGCGGCGACCCTCGCGGGTTTCGTCGTCTGCGGGATTGGCCTGGCCCGGGACGGCATCGACGGCCGACACCCCTCCCAGGTCAGCCTGTTGTACGTCGCCGACGGCCAGAAGGCCCGGTGGGTGAGCTCGGGGCGGGGCGGCCATCCGTGGCTCGATCAGTACGTTGCTGGAGACACCGCTCCGCTCGCGGCGGAGTTCCCGTATCTGTCGGAACCGGACGAGTGGCGCACCGGACCCGCGCCCCGCGCCGAGGCTCCGGCACCGACTCTCAAGGTGCTCTCCACCCGCCGCAGCGCGGGCGGATCGCGCGAGGTCACCGTGCGCATCGGTACCGACCGCGGTGCGGCCAGTCAGCTGAAGCTGTACGCAGACACCGACAGCGGTGACGTACGGAGCCTGACGGTGGCGGGCGAGAAGCTGCCCGGCGGCCACAACAGGCTCGGAGTGCACGGTCGTTGGGGCTGGGGATTCACCTACGCCGCGCCGCCGCCGGAGGGTGTCGAACTCCGTCTGAAGGTCAGCGGCGACGGACCCCTGCGGCTGCGCCTGCTGGCGAAGTCCGCCGGTTTCCCAGCCGGGGCGCTGGCTGAGGAGCCACCGGCCGAGGTCGGCTGGGCCGCGTGGGACGCGGGATTCACCCTGGTGGCACAGGAGTTCACCATCTGACGAGCAACCGCAGCCGCCTGCTCCCGCGGGGAGGTGGACGGCCGTCTGCCACGGGAGCAGTGCCCGCAGAACACCGGGCCGGCGCGTCAACGGCCTGGACGTCCCTGCGGCCTTCGGAGCCGGTTGATCATTCCGCGGGCGGGGCCGCGCCGGTGTCAGGAGTGTTCCCGACTTTATGCGCGGCGCCGGGCATGGCCAGGCTGTTCGCCTACCCACCGGCGGTGTTCCGCCGCGCCCTCGGACGATAGAGGTGCTGATGACCCAGATTCGCCCTACGGCGGGCAGTTGGACCGGGCTACTCGCCGATACCGCACTGCGTTCACCGGACCGTGTCGCCTTCAGCTACCTCGCCGACGGGGAGGTCCCGGACGGCGAATTGACGTACTCCCAGCTCGACTCAGAAGCCCGGGCGGTCGGCATCCGCCTCCAGGAACTCGGCCTGACAGGCCGTCGGGTGCTGCTGCTCTACCCCTCGGGCCTCGACTTTGTGACGGCCTTCTTCGGCTGTCTGTACGCGGGCGCGGTGGCGGTACCCGCCTATCCCCCCACCCGCCAGGCACGCTCGCTGGAGCGCCTCGCGGGCATCGTCCGGGACAGCGGCGTGCACACGGCCCTGTCCACCGCGGAGTTCGCCGGCCGCCTGGCGTCCAGGGCTCCCGCGATGAGGGGAATGCGGCTGGTCGCGACCGACACCGTGACGCAGGGAGCCGAGATCGACGGCTGGACGCCGTACCGGGCCGATGAGCGGACAACGGCGTTCATCCAGTACACCTCGGGTTCGACCAGCAGCCCTCGCGGTGTGCTGCTCGACCACGGGAACCTGCTGTCGAACGCACGGGTGACCCAGCAGGCGTTCGGAACGTCTCCCGACAGCCGGGTGGTTTCCTGGCTCCCCCTCTACCATGACATGGGCCTGATCGGTTCGGTCCTCGGCACGGTGTACTGCGGCGGGAGCTGCGTGCTGATGTCGCCCTCGGCGTTCGCACAACGGCCCGCCCGCTGGCTGGAGGCGATCAGCTCGGTTCGTGGCACGGCGAGCGGCGCCCCGAACTTCGCCTACGACCTGTGCGTCGACCGCATCGGACCCGAGGAGCGGGCCGCGCTCGACCTCAGCTCCTGGGAGGTCGCCTTCAACGGGGCCGAGCCGCTGCGCCCCTCGACCCTGAGCCGCTTCGCCGCGGCCTTCGCCGGCAGCGGCTTCCGCGCCGAGGCGCTGACACCGTGCTACGGCCTCGCCGAGGCGACCCTGCTGGTCTCAGCGAAACCGCGCGGGACCGCGGCGGCTGTGGACGGAACTCCGCCGGACAGCAGCGCTCCCGTCGTCTCCAGCGGCATTCCGGTACCAGGCGTACGGGTGGAGATCGTCGACCCTGCGACGTGCGAACTCGCCGAAAGCGACCGGGTCGGCGAGATCTGGGTGAGCTCACCCGGTGTCTCCGAGGGCTACCTGGGCCGGCCCGAGCTGAGCGCGGCCACCTTCGCGGCCACCCTGAGCGGCACCACCGGGCCGTGTTTCCTCCGCACCGGCGACCTGGGGTACCGGTCGTCCGAAGGCGAGCTTCATGTGGTCGGCCGGCTCAAGGACTTGATCATCGTGCGCGGCCGGAACCACTATCCGCCGGACATCGAGCAGACCGTCGAGCAGAGCCATCCGGCGCTGCGTCCTGGCGGCGGTGCAGCCTTCTCGATCGGCGGCAGCGGCGATGACGGGGCCGAGCGCCTCGCCGTCGTGCACGAACTCGACCGCGGCTTCGACGGCGACCCTGCACACGTGGTGACGGCCGTCCGCGGTGCCGTTACCGCCGCGCATCAGGTACGGCCGCACACCGTCGTGCTGCTCCGGGCCGGTACTCTGCCGCGGACCTCCAGCGGCAAGGTGCAACGGGGAACCTGCAGGACAGAGCTTCGTGCCGGTGCGCTGAAGACCGTCCATGCGGACCACGACGACGCTGGGCCGGCCGTCGCGGTGGGCCAGGGTGATGCTGCCGCCTCCGCGGCTCCCCTTCCAGACGCCCCGCGGACCACGGCCGGCGCCGCCGGCGCCCTGGCCTTTCTCCGCACGCAGGTCACCCAGTTGCTCCTGCGGCACGACGACCTCCCCGCCGACCGGACGCTGATCGAGCTGGGCCTCGACTCGCTGGGCACGGTGGAACTGCAGCACCGGATCGAGCGCGAGTTCGGGCAGCGGATCGATCTCGAAGAGGCGGCTGCCTGCACCCTCGCCGAACTCGCCGCGCTGGTTGCGGCGCCGGCGTCCACCGTCGCGGGCCCGGCCGCGGCCACGCCCGCCGAGCCCGTCGGGGATCAGCCGCTCACCTCGAACCAGTACGCGCAGTGGCTGAGACACCAGGTCGCGCCCGACGGCCGGGCCCAGGTGATCGCCTCTGCGGTGGCCGTCCGAGGCCCCCTGGACACCGAAGCCCTTGAACGGGCCCTGCTCGGCGTGGTGGCCCGGCACCCGGCGCTGCGTACCGCCTTCATCCTGGCCGGTGACGGTCCCGTACAACGGATTCGGCGGGGCCCACAGATCGATTTCGTCCGGTGCGACGCCGCCGGGCTCGACGCGGAGACCCTGCAGGCGCGCCTTGCCGAGGCCGCCTACCGGCCCTTCGACCTGGCCGGCGGACCGCTCCTGCGGGCCGCGGTCTTCACCCTCGGCCCTGACGACCACCGGCTGGTCCTCGCGATCCCTCACATCGTCGCCGACTTCTGGTCGGTCGAGGTGCTCCTGGCCGACCTCCACCTGCTCTATCCCGCGGCGCTGCAGGGCGAGGCGCCGCCTGTACCACCGGTCGGCAGCCCGGTGCCGAGGCAGCCGACCCGGGACGAGGAAGAGCGGCTGTGGGAGTACTGGAGCCGGGAACTGGCGGGTGCTCCCGCTCTGTTGCCGCTGCCCATGGACGGCGCACCGCCCGCGGACCGCCCTCGGGCAGAGCACCCCTCCCCGCAAGGCCGGAGCGTGCCCTTCGCCCTCGGCCCGGAGCTCAGCGCCCGGATCACCACCGCCGCAGCCGCCGCCGGAACCACCCCCTATACGGTGCTGCTCACCGCCTACCAGATCCTCCTCGGGCGCCTCAGCGACCGCGAGGACCTGCTCGTCGCCACCCCCGAGCACGGCCGGCGCGCAGCGGACGAGGCCGCCGGGATCGGGCTGTTCGCGGGGACGCTGCTACTGCGCGGCAGGCTCTCGCGAACCGACACCTGCGGTTCGCTGCTCCGTCGTACCCACGGCACCGTACGGTCCGCCGTCGCCCACGCCGGGCTGCCGCTGCCCGCGCTGATCGAGCGCCTGCAGCCACGGCGCAGCCCCGGGCGCCCCGTGTTCGCCCAAGCCGCCATCACCGTGCATCGGCCGATGGGCGGGCACGGTCCGCTGACGGCCGCCGGTGCCCTGGGACTTCCAGGCGTCCGTGGCACGGTCGGTGGACTCGCCCTGGAATCGGTGCCGTTCACTCCGCCCGCCAGCCAGTTCGAGACCGGCGTCACCCTCGCCGAGATCGACGGCCAGTGGCACGGAGTGCTGCACTTCGACGCAGCGCTGTTGCGGCCCGAATCCGCCCGCGGCTGGGCGGAGCAGTACCGCACCGTCCTCGACACGGTGACCGGCGCCCCCGAGGCGACGCTGTCCGATCCACGGCTCCTCGGCCCCGGACCGAAGACCGCCGGGTCCGGCCAGGAGACGGCCGGACTGCGCCCCGTGCATGAGATGTTCGCGCGCCGGGCCGAGATCGCGCCGGACCGCACGGCACTCGTCTGGAGCGGTGGCGCACTCACCTACGCAGAACTCGATGCCCGCGCCAACCGGCTCGCCCACCGGCTGAGGGATGCCGGGGTGCTCCCCGAGTCGATGGTCGCGCTCTGCCTGCCGCGCTCCGACCACCTGGTGGTGGCTGCCCTGGCGGTGGCCAAGGCGGGTGGGGCCTATGTGCCGCTGGATCCGGCACACCCGGCCGCGCGGACCGCGTACGTTCTCGAAGATACCCGGCCGTCGATCATCCTGACCTGCGCCGAGACCAAGTCTCGCCTCCCCGGGCACGACGCCGCGGTCATCGACCTCGACGCTGAGGCCGAGACGCTCGCGGCGCTGCCCGCCGCCGATCCCGGGGTACCCGGAGCCCTCGACCGGTTGGCGTACGTCATCCACACCTCGGGCTCCAGCGGACGGCCCAAGGGCGTGCTGGTGCCGCACAGGGGCGTGGCCAATCTCTTCGCAGCCGCGGCGGACTTCCGCTTCGACCACACGGACGTGTGGACACTCTTCCACTCCTACGCCTTCGACTTCTCCGTGTGGGAGATGTGGGGCCCGCTCGTACACGGCGGCAGGCTCGTGCTGGTGGAGGCCCAAGAGACGCTGTCGCCACCGGACTTCTGGGAGCTGCTGCGCCGGCATCGGGTCACCGTGCTGAACCAGACGCCCGCGGTCTTCGCCGAACTGACCGCGGTCGCCCCGCAGTTGCTCCGCGGCCTGGATCTGCGCCACATCGTCTTCGGCGGGGAGAAACTGGAGACCGGTCACCTCGCCGACTGGCGGGCGAACGGTGATCCCGCGACCCGTCTGACCAACATGTACGGCATCACCGAGATATCCGTGCACGCCACCTATGGACCGCTGAACCGGGCGAGCGGACCCCCGCCCCCTCCCGCACCCGCGCGGGACGTCACAGCCACCGAGATCCCGCTCGGCGCTCCGCTCGCCGGCACCGACCTGCGCCTGCTCGACGCGGACGGCTCTGCGGTCGCCCCCGGCGAACCCGGAGAGATCTGCATCGGCGGCCAGGGAGTCGTACGCGGATACGTGGGACAGCCTGCCCTGACGGCCGAGCGGTTCGTGCCGCACCCCGACCGGGCCGGGGAGCGGATGTACCGCTCCGGTGATCTGGCCAGGGAGCGGCCGGACGGCTCTCTGGAGTACCTCGGCCGGGCCGACTCCCAGGTCAAGATCCGGGGTCACCGGATAGAACCCGGGGAGATCGCCGTGGTGCTGCGCACCCACCCCGGCGTCCGCGACGCCTTCGTCCTGGCCGACCAGGATGCCCGCGGCCGTACCGGGCTCACCGGCTATGTGGTGCCCCGGGAGGCACCGCCGACAGCCGCCGAACTCCGGGCCTACCTGCGCGAACGGCTGCCCGAGTATCTGGTGCCTGCCGGCTTCCGCCCGGTCGGCGCCCTGCCGCTGACGGTCAACGGCAAGGTGGACCGACGGGCGCTGATCGCCCTGGGCCACGCCCCGGACGATGCCCCGGCGTACACCGCCCCGCAGTTCACCACCACCGAGGCGGCCGTGGCGGACATCGTCACCGAACTCCTCGGTGCCTCCCGGGTCGGCCGCGACGACGATCTCTTCGCCCTCGGCTGGCACTCCCTGCTCATGGCCCGCCTTGCTCTGCGCATCGACGACCGGTTCGGGGTGAAGGTTCCGCTCCAGGAACTCTTCGTCGAGCCGACGGTCGCCCGGATCGCCGCCTCCGTGGACGCCGGCGTACAGCGGGCGGGCGGCGGTGGTCCGGGGGGACCGGACGCTCCGGGCGCACCGCGCACCCTCATCGCCCGGGTAGACCGCTCGCGCTATCTGGCCGACACGTCAGGCTCCGGACACCCGGAGCGCCCGACGGGCTGTGAAGGGAACACGCTGTGAAGGGAACACGAGGATGGCTCGCCGGAGCCCGCCGATTCCTCCGGGAAGGGGCGGCGCCGAGCACTTCACCGCGATCCATCACGCGGGAGAGCCCGAGCGGGTCAGCGACCCAGGTCAACGGGTATCGCCGCCTCCCGGTCTCCTTCGAGTGGAGAGACTGATCACGTCTGGAACGGGTCCGCCGCCCTGCCGTCGGCGGCGCCGGCTGCGGTCGCGGCCGGCGAGGCCGATCGTCCTGAGGACACCTTGAGTCCGGCAGGAGCAGGTGTGCGGGTCGCCCGCCCCCCGGCTTTCAGGGGCCGGGGCGGGCGACCACCCGGTTGGCGACGGTCAGCCCGGCCAACTCGGCCCTGCTGGAGACACCGGACTTGGCGAAGATGCGGGCAAGATGCGTCTCCACCGTCTTGTGGCTCACCTCCAACAGCCGGGCGATTTGCCGGTTGGTCCGGCCCTCGCTGACCAGACGCGCGACCTCGAACTCGCGCCGGCTCACCAGTACCGGCCCCGCGGCACTCTTCTCGGGGAGATCCAACAACGCCTCGTAACGGGCTCGGATCCGTTCCCAGCGGACAGCGTGCCGCACCCGTCCGGCGGCACGCTCGGCCCGGCCGAGCAGTTTCGCCGCCCGCCGGCGTTCCCACACCGGGAACTCGCCGAGTTCGTCACCCGCGACATCCAGTAACGCACGGACGCAAGCCGCGCTGTCACCAGCCGCCAGGACTGCGGCGGCGTAGGCCAGATGCGCCCGCCGCCACTGCGGGCTGTCCAGGTCGACCACCCGCATCGCGCACCTGGCGTCGGCCAGAGCTTTATCACGGCGCCCCGCGGCGAGAGCGACATCTGCCCGCACGACGAGAGCCATGGCCCAGTGGTCGCGATGGCCGAGGGAACGCGCGACCGACACCGCGCGCTCCGCCCTGTCGGTCGCAGCCGACAGGGCTCCCTGGCGCAGCGCCTGCTCCGCAAGTCCCGACTGGAGCGGGGCAACCGGCAGGTACTGGCCGCTCGCCTCGCACACCAGCAGTCCTCGCTGGAACCGCTGGCGGGCGCGCTGGTTCTGGCCGAGGTGTGTCTCGGCCCATCCGAGGTCGGACATGATGACCGGACGCTCGGCCAGTTCCTCATCGGTCCGCAGGTCGACGAGGTCCGCCGCGTCCTTCACCAGCCGCAGCGCGTGATCGACCTCTTCGCGATCGAGCGCCTCGACGGCGAGCAGCACCAACGCGCGTGCCCGTTGGAGGTGCTGGTCCTCCCTGATCACAGCCAGCGCAGCGTCCGACCGGGACCAGTGAGTGTCCCAGAGGGCGGTTGCCGCCAGATCCAGCCTGAGACTCCCGGTGTCCACGGCGGCCGGATGGTTGACGGCTCCCCGCAGGATCACGCGAGCGTGCGTGAATCGGCCGTCCGCGAGCGAGAGGATCGCCAGGATGTCGGCAGCCTGAGTCAACCCCTGGTCCGGCCCGGCAAGCGCGCTCCATTGCGCGAGAGCCGCACGGCACTGCGCCAGCTCTCCGATGCGCGCATGCGCACGAGCCAGGGACAGCAGCAGGTCAGCCTGCTGTTGTCCGTCCTCCGGGACAGCAGACAGCAGCCCCAGGGCGGCCCGGCACCAGTCGACTGCCAGTCGCGGATCTCGCGCAAGTACAGTATTGACGCCTGCCGCAAGGGCATCCAACGCGGCACGCGCCTGCGGAATGATGTCCACGATTAATCGTCTGCAGCCATCGCCTTCCGCAGGCTCAGCGGCCTCATATCCGTCCAGACCGTGTCGATGTGCGCCAGGCACTCATCCTTGGAACCCGTCATTCCCTCCGAGGTCCAACCGTCCGGTATGTCCCGCCCGGCCGGCCAAATGGAATACTGTTCCTCGTCATTGACAACAACGACATATGCGCCGGACTCACTCAACGTTCCCCCACGTTTTGAGTTGACGAACAAGCATCGCCGATATCACTGCCCTCGATTCGAGATTGCTCACAGGAGAGTAACGACAGGTGCTGTACGAAACCTTGACGCCATCTGACGCCGCGGCCTGGGCCGACGCCTGATCCGCCGCCATCCCTGCCGGCAACAGCGCACAACCCCGACGAGCCCAGCCCCGACGACGAATGAGCAAGAGTTCTTCGAAGGAGGCGGGGGCATTGGCCCAGTCGACCTCCCAGACGAGATAGCCGTACGCATCGGCGAAGTGCCGCAGATCCCGGAAAGTCGCTCCCTGCAGCACGGTCACGCCGCTCGCCCGCGCTCTCTCCTTCGCGAGGCGGGGCCCGCCATCGGGCCAAGTGAGCTTGGCACCCCTCCCACAGATACGATCCGACCGCGAGGGGCGCGCGGCTGCCTGTAGATTGTCAAACTCAGACGCCGCTCCGACTACCGCAGCGAACATCAAAAACAGCCAGGCAGTCACCGAATCAGGGCCAATAACTACCCCTAGTGTCTCGTGATCTGGTCTGTGTTACTTCGAGTTGTTTCGCACGAGTTTCTTGACGTTGGTCTGGGTGAGGCGGACCTTCGCGAGGATCTCGTTGGCGGTCGCGGTCCAGGTGAACGGCTTGGCCGTCTCGTTCCAGTTGTTGATGTAGTCGCGGATCTGCTTGATGAGGACGTTGACGCTGGCGAAGGTGCCGCGGCGGATGGACTGCCGGGTGATGATCCCGAACCAGATCTCGATCTGGTTCAGCCACGACGAGCCCACGGGGGTGAAGTGGAAGTGCACGTGCGGGTTCTTCGCCAGCCATGCCTTCACCTCCGGGGTGGTGTGTGTGGAGAGGTTGTCGAGAACCACGTGGATCTCTTTGCCGGTGTGCGGCCGGGTGGCGTTCTTCAGGAAGGCCAGGAAGTTTGTTCCGTTCCGGTTCGGCCGGCACTCGCCGACGACCTCGCCGGTGGCGACATTGAGCGCGGCGAACAGGTTCGTGGTGCCGTGCCGCACGTAGTCATGGGTGCGCTTCTCGGTGGCCGCGAAGGCCACCGGCAGCACCGGCTGGGTCCGGTCCAGCGCCTGGACCTGCGTCTTTTCGTCGACCGACAGCACCACGGCGCCACCGGGCGGGTGCAGGTACAGCCCCACCACATCGGCCACCTTTTCCGCGAACGCCGGGTCCTTCGACAGTTTGAAGGTGCCCGAACGGTGCGGCTTGAGATTCTCCTCGCGCCAGATACGGGCGACGTAGTGGAAGGACACCGCGATGCCCTCCCGCCGCTTGAGGTAGTCGGCCAGGGTGCGCGTCGACCAGTGCGACAAGCCTGTCTCCGGCGGCGGGGTCGTCTTGGTCAACGCGATCACACGGCCCCGGGTCTGCGGCGGCACTTGCTCTTTCCCGCCGCCCGGGCGGCGATTGACCAATCCGGGGATGCCCCGCTGCACGTAGCGGGCCCGGTAGCGGTCGACCGTGACCGGCACAACGCCGGCCAGCTCCGCGACGTCCTTGCGGCGACGACCCTCCGCGAGCCACAGCAAGATCTGAGCCCGACGTGCCACATCCGCCGGAACATCCCGAGAAGCTGCCAATTCCCGTAGTTCGTCCCGCTGTTCAAAAGAGAGATCCATGCCCTGTCCAACGCGCCAACGACCGTCAGGTAACTACAACCGGATCACGAGACACTAGG